>NZ_JBFBKP010000037.1:0-40728 GCF_040702285.1 Arthrobacter sp. NPDC080086 | reverse complement strand
GGCGGCGGCCGCCGTGCTGGCCGGTGCGGCCGGTGTTGCCGACGGCGAGGCCGGGGCGGAGGCGGGGGCGGCCTGGGAGACCTCCGACGCCTGCGCCTGGGTCAGGCTGTTCAGGGTGGCCTGGCCGAGTGAACCGAGGCCGACGACGGCGACGGCCGCCGCGGCGGCGAGGGACAGGACGCGGGGGGACTTCAGCCGAAGGGCGGTGCGTCGAAGGGGGGAGGGAGCGGACTGGTCACGACGGCGCGCGGGGGCGCACGTCTGATCCTGGGGTGCAGACATGGAAGGTTTACCTCTCAACGCCTGCGGAGTTAGCTGTCGGGTTCGGATGAGGTCATCCGGCCGTGGGACACCACGGCTTCACCCCGAGGGCAGGCCAACGCCATACCCGGGACACTTGGGTCCCCCGCCTCTGCCTTATATCTAGCGGATCCCGGGCGCGGCAGAGCTCAGCGACGCACGGAATTGGGACCAACGTTGACGGTCCACCCGTCGACCGTACGGCATCGAGCCGGTTAATCACAATTAAGTAACGGCAGTCACCGGCCTCCGCGTGGCGGCTTGAGATGCAGCCGGGCCGCGTCAGCGGCGGGCTTAGGGAACAAAGCGGCGGTCAGGGTCCGCGGCGTCCCGGCCAGGCGGAATGCAGCAGCGGGAGCACGGAGACGGCCAGGAGTGCCGTTCCGAGCACCGGGTCGTCGTGCCGGAGGATGGCGCCGGCAATCAGCAGGGCGGCGAAGAGGAGGGCGGACACCGCGCGGCGCACGGTGCGGTCCAGCCGGGCCACCTGGCGCTCCAGCCGGGGGTTGCCCACGGTCAGGGAACCCTCCTCGGCGCGCGCCGCCAGCCGGTCGAGGCGCTGCGGCAGGCGGAAGGCCACCGCCGCGGCGTCGAAGACCTGGCGGCCGGCGTCCTGCAGGAGGTTTCCGCGCTCCTCGCGCAGCAGCCGTGCCGCGTACGGCTCCACCGAGTCCCAGAGGTTGAAGCGCGGGTCGAGGGAACTGCACACCCCGGAGGTGAGCGACATCGCCCGGATGATGAGCAGGAAATTCTCCGGGACCTGAAACGGCAGCGAGCGGACCAGTTCGCCGAACTCGTTGGCGAAGGCCAGGAACTCCCGCGGGTCCACCTCGCGCAGTTCGGCGAAGCCCATGCCGCCGAAGCGGGTGAACAGCCGGGACATGGCCCGCTCCAGTTCGGCGGTATCCGCCGTGGGCAGCAGCACCCCGATCTCGCCGATCGCAGAGACCAGGCCTCCGCCGTCGCGCGCGGCCGCCGCGATGAGCAGCTTCCGCAGCCCGCTCCGGGTGCCCGGGGGCACCTCGCCCATCATGCCGAAATCGATGAACGTCAGCCGCCAGGGCAGCCCTCCGGCGCCGGGGGCCGGGGTGACGAAGATGTTCCCCGGGTGCGGGTCGGCATGGAAGAACCCGGTGGTGAAGAGCTGGTCGAACATCACCGATGCGAAGAGCGGAGCCACCTCCACGGGGTCTATCCCCGTGGCGCGGAGGCCGTCCGTGTCCGTGATCTTGATGGCGGTGACGTCTTCCAGGGTCAGGACCCGGCGGGTGGTCCGTTCCCAGGCGACGCGGGGGACCGCCACCCGCTCGTCGCCGGCGAAGTCGGCGTCGAACCGCTCGGAGTTGGCCGCCTCCTGCAGGTAGTCGACCTCCTCGAGGCTGGTCTGGGCGAACTCCTCCACCAGGGAGGGCATGTCCGCCCGGTCCGAGACCAGCCGGAAGTGGCTCAGCCAGCCGCCCACCCGGCGCAGGGCGGCCAGGTCGACGTCGACGATCGCCTCGATCCCGGGGCGCTGAACCTTCACCACGACGCCGCTCATGCCGGCATCCTCCGCCGCCGCGGGCAGCAGCGTCGCGCGGTGCGCCTGCCCGAGGGACGCCGCGGCGATGGGCGTCTCCTCGATGACGGCGAAGATGTTCTCCAGCGGTGTGCCCAGTTCTGCCTCGGCCAGGTCCCGGATGGCCGGGAACGCGACCGGGGGAACCTCGTCCTGGAGGTCCTCGAGTTCCCTGGTGATCTCCGGCGGGAGGACGTCCAGGCGCGAGGAGAGGAACTGGCCCACTTTGATCATCAGGCCGCCCAGCTCCACGGCCAGGGCGCGGAAGCGCCGGGCGAAGCGGATCATCCGTCGGGTCCGGCTGCGCTCGGTGATCCGTCGCAGGCCCAGGCGGGGGAGCAGCAGCTCGTGCCACCAGGTCACGGCGAGGTGCCAGGCCGCGAAGCGCAGGATCCTCCGGTAGCGGGCGCGGGTGCTCCCTGTCCCGGCCGCCGGGTCCGCCCGGGCCCGGCCAGCCTCCGCCACCCGCGTCAGTCCTGGGCCAGGATCGAGTACAGCCGGCGGCGCGCCTCGTCCAGCACGGCCACGGCCTGCTTGACCTGCTCCGGCGTGCCGGTGCGGCCCACCTGGGATGCGGCCTGGGCCAGCTCGATGCCGGCCTTCGGCAGTGCCCCGAAACCGGGGGCCTGGTCCGCGTCGGCGGACTCCCAGGGAGCGGAGGTGCCGCCGGAGACCTCTTCGCGGCCGGCGTCCGTCAGGGAATAGATCTTCCGCCCGTTGGACTCCTCGGCGCGGATCAGGCCCTCGTCGGCCAGCAGCTGCAGGGTCGGGTAGACGGAGCCGGCGCTCGGCTTCCAGCTGCCGCTGCTGCGCTCCTCGATCTCGCGGATGATCTGGTAGCCGTGCATGGGCCGCTCCGCCAGGAGCGCCAGTACGGCCGAGCGGACCTCGCCGCGGCCGGCGCGGCTGCCGGTGCGCTTTTCGAAGCGTGAACGCAGGTCCTCGACGGCCTGCCACATGCCATCAAAGCTGGGGGCGCCGAAACCGCCCATCGGGTATGAGTTACGCATGATGCTCTCCTCCAGGGGTTCGCTAACGATACTTAACGATACGTCCCGATATGCGGAAACAACAGGGTTGCGCTGTGGGCGATAGGGCTGCGGGTGTGGGAGCCTCAGGCGGCTGCGGGCCGGGGGAGGTGGACGAAGGCCTCGCCGCGCTGCTTCATCGCATCGAGGGCGCGGGCCAGGCCGGCCGCGGTCCCGCCGGCGGGGTGGTTGCCGTGGGAAATGACGATGTCCCCGGCGTGTGCGCCGGAGATTTCCTTGGCCACGGCCGGGGCGGGGAGCGTCGCACCGGCGTCGCCGTTGACGGAGAAGCCGACGGGTGTGACCCCGAGGGCGTGCACGATCTGGGCGGAGACATCGTCCAGATAGGCGGTCCCCGGCCGGAAGAAGAGCGGGCGCTTTCCGGTGAGCTCCGCGATGCGGGCGTCGTTGGTCATGATCTCGTCGTAGACCTCGCCCGGGTTGCGGGTGCCCGGAATGTTGTAGGCGCTCTTGCCGGACACGGACAGTGGCCGGTGTGAGGTGCCATGGTTGGCGAGCTCGAAGAGGGGATCCGCGGCGAGTTCAGCGGCCAGGGCGGCGTTGGCGGCGATCCAGCGGTGGTTGAGGAACAGCGTTGCCGGAACCCCGTGGCGGCGGAGTTCGATGAGGACGCCGGTGTCCGCGGCGTTGCCGCCGGTACCGCCGCAGAAGTCAAAGGTCAGGGCGACGCCGGCGGGCGCGGGCAGGCGCGAGAGCACGCCCGGGGCGGCGAGCCCCCAGTAGCCGGGGGTGCGATGGGAGAAGGCCCCAATGACCTGGTCGCGGGACGGGGCACCCTGGGGCTGGGCCGTGGCCGGGACCGGGGCAGGCTGCGCGTCGGCGCCGGCCGTCTCCACCAGCGGCCCGTCGGCCGGGGTTGCGTCGGGCTCGCGGAGATCCTTCGGGCGGCTGTCCTGAGGCAGCGCCGCCAGGGCCCCGAGGGAAAGGGCGGCAGCGGCCGCCAGGAATGACCTCCGGTCAGGGGTCCACGCCACGTGCATGTCCTTTCTCTTCGCGGCCCGGCTACTGGGTAGTCTGCGGAATCCTGCCGTCTCAAACCTCGCCCATCGTAGTGGACGCCGGGGCGTGCCGGCGCCCCGGTGACGCGGGGTCCGGTTGCGTGTCGCCCGCTACCCGCCGGCGGTGGCCTGGCAGGTCGTGTCGCTGCCGGTCTGGGACACTGCCCCGCCGGCCTGCGACGGCGGCGCCGCGGGCTTGGAACCCGTGGCGAAGTCCTCGCCGGCGTAGAGCTGGACGCCCTGAACCCCGGGGACCTGCTGCACGCTGGAGGCCGGGAGGCCGAACACCGCCGCCACGTCGGCGGCGACGTCCTCGAACCCGGAGCCGAAGTAGACCATGGTCTGCTGGCGCGGCTGGGCCGGGATGCGGGAGAGCTTCGTGAACCCGGCGTCGGAGAGGATCGTGCCGATCTCGGTGCCGCGGCTGGCGACGTTGGTGCCGTTGGCCACGGTGACCGGCTGCAGTGCCTTGTTGTAGGCGGGGGCGGCCGGGGCGCTGGAGGTCTCCGGGGCCGCCGAGGCCGGCGCGGGCTGGGACAGGTCCGGGCTGCGGCGCAGTGCGGCGAAGAGGTTGTCCGCCGCCGGCTCGTCCAGGGTCAGCCGGTTGGGATCCGACGGGGCCGGAACGGTGGGGGTGGTGATGAAGTTGACCTTGGCCGGGTCGATGTTCTTCAGCCGGTTGGCGAGGGTCAGCATGGTCGGGACCGAGGCGAGGCCGTCGTCGACGGTGAGGTTCTTGGTCATGGTGTCGGCAATGCTGAGCACCTTCTGCGGGTCGCTGAGCGTGCCGTCGGCCTTCAGCTTCCGGGTCAGGGACGCCAGGAACGACTGCTGGGCCTTGATCCGGCCGAGGTCCCCGCCGTTGGCGAAGGCGTGCCGGGTGCGCAGGAAGGCCAGGGCCTGTTCGCCCTGGACCTGGGAGGTGCCCTTGGGCAGCTTCAGGCCGGAGTCGGGATCGTTGACGGCGGTGTCCACGCAGACGTCGACGCCGCCGACGGTGTTGGAGAGTTCTTTCACCGCGTTGAAGTCGGCCATCATGAAGTGGTCGATTTCCATGCCGGTGAGCTTGTTGACGGTGTCCACCGCGCAGCCGATGCCGGCCTCGGCCATGGCGGAGTTGATCATGACTCCGGAGCGGGCCGCGTGCTGTTCGTTGGTGGCGCTGTCCTTGCAGGCGGGGACGTCCACCAGGAGGTCGCGGGGGAAACTGACGACGTTGACGTGGCTGTTGTCCGCCGAGATGTCCAGCAGCATCATCACGTCCGACTGTCCGTAGCCAGAGGAGTCGGCCGTCGAGCCGTATTGGCCGTTCTTGCCGCTGCGGGTGTCGCTGCCCAGGACCAGGATCTGCAGCCGGTCCTTACTGTCGTTGACCGGGCCCTCGGTGCGGACCCCGCCGGCGCCGAGCGCAGAGGTGCTGATGTTGGACTGGAGCCGCCAGAGCCAGTAGCCGCCGAAGGCGATCACGCCCACCAGGAGCACGGCCGCGGTGATGCCGGTGATCTTGAGCCAGCGCGGCCGGCGGGCCCGACGGTAGTTGCTGCTGCCCTCCACCAGGGTGCCGTAGCCCGGGTAGGGCTCAGGGGTCCCCTTGCCCGGGGCGGACGATTCGTGACGCAATGGAGCAACCTCTCGACAGACTCTCGAACCCGGCCATGATACTGGCCGTCGCTGGAGATTTGCCCGGAAAACGCCAGCGGCACCGGCCGGGGCGTGATGTCCCTGCCGGTGCCGCTGTCAACGAGCGAGTGGTTTCTCAGTCCACCTGGGCGGTCAGGCCGGCCGCCCGGACGGCGGTTGCGGCCGCCGTCTCGTCGTTGTCCGAGGTGTCCCCGCTGATGCCCACGGCGCCCAGCAGTGCGCCGTCGCTGTCGCGGATCAGGACCCCGCCCGGGACCGGGATCAGCCGGCCGCCGATCGCCGCGGCGGCCGCGGCGATGAAGTACGCCTGCTGCTCGGCGCGCGCCATGATCGAGCGGGAGCCCATGCCCAGGGCCAGCGCCCCGTAGGCCTTGCCCTGGGCGATCTCGAAGCGGTTGTTCGACGCGCCGTCCTGGCGGGCGGCCGCGGTGACGTGGCCGCCGGCGTCCAGGACGACCACCGTGAGCGGCTTGAAGCCGTGCTCGGCGCCCGTTGCGAGGGCCTGGTCGATGATGGTCCGGGCTGTGTCCAGGGTCAGGGTCATGAGGCGTTCCTTGCGAGGTCGTTGGCGTGCTTGTGGGCGGCCCGGCGGCGGTGCAGCACGGGTTCGGTGTAGCCGGAGGGCTGGGCGGCCCCCTCGAGGACCAGTTCGCGGGCGGCGAGGAAGGCCTCGCCGTCGAACGCGGGGGACATCGGCTGGTAGCCGGGGTCGCCGTCGTTCTGCCCGTCGACGACGGCGGCCATCCGCCGCAGCGAGGCCTCCACCTCCTCCTGCGTCACGATGCCGTGGAGCAGCCAGTTGGCCACGTGCTGGGAACTGATCCGGCAGGTGGCGCGGTCCTCCATCAGGGCGGTGCCGTGGATGTCGGGGACCTTGGAGCAGCCCACGCCGTCGTTGACCCAGCGGACCACGTAGCCCAGGGTGCTCTGGATGTTGTTGTCCAGCTCGTTCCGGCGGTCCTCGGCGGACCAGCCGGCCGGGTCGCCCAGCGGGATGGTGAGCAGCTGCCGGAGGGTGGAGCGGCGGTTGCCGGCCAGTTCGGCCTGCCGGGCGTCGACGTCCACCTGGTGGTAGTGGATGGCGTGCAGTGTCGCCGCGGTGGGGGACGGGACCCAGGCGCAGTCGGCGCCGGCCTGCGGGTGGCCGGCCTTCTGCGCCAGCATGTCCGCCATGTTGTCCGGGGCGGCCCACATGCCCTTGCCGATCTGGGCCCGTCCGGCGAAGCCGCAGGCCAGACCCGTGTCCACGTTTGACTCCTCGTAGGCCTTGATCCAGCTGGAGTTGCGCATATCCGCCTTGCGGACCATGGGGCCGGCGAGCATGGAGGTGTGGATCTCATCGCCGGTGCGGTCCAGGAAGCCGGTGTTGATGAAGGCCACGCGGTCCCGGGCTTCCTTGATGCAGGCCTTGAGGTTGGCCGAGGTGCGGCGTTCCTCATCCATGATGCCGATCTTCAGGGTCAGCGGCTCGAGCTTGAGTACCTTTTCGGCGCCGGCCAGCAGCGCGCAGGCCACGGCGACCTCCTCGGGGCCGTGCATCTTGGGCTTGACCACGTAGGCGGACCCGGCACGGGAGTTCCGGCCGGCCGTGGCGCCGCGCAGGTCGTGCACCGAGCCCAGCCCGGTGAACAGTGCGTCCAGGATCTCCTCGGGGACGGGCTGCCCGTCGGCGTCCAGGACGGCGTCGCTGGTCATCAGGTGGCCCACCTGGCGGATCAGCAGCAGGGAACGGCCGGGCAGGACCAGCTCGGAACCGTCGGGGGCGGTGTAGCTGCGGTCCTCGTTCAGCCGGCGGGTGTAGCTGCGGCCGCCCTTGGACACCTCGGCGGTGAGCGTGCCCTGCATCAGCTTCAGCCAGTTGCGGTAGCCGTCCACCTTGTCGCCCCCGTCGACGGCGGCCACGGAGTCCTCGAGGTCCATGATGGTGGTCAGCGCCGATTCGAGGACGATGTCCTTGACGCCGGCCGGATCACCAGAGCCGATCGGATGCCCTCGGTCCACCTGGATCTCGATGTGCAGCCCGTGGTGGACCAGCAGGATGGCTTCGGGCTGGTCTTCGGTGCCGCGGTAGCCGACGAACTGGGCGGGATCGGCCAGGCCGGTGGTTCCGCCGGGGGTCTCGGCGGCGAGCGCGCCGTCGGTGATCCGGTAGGCCGTGACGTCGGCGTGGGAGCCGGAGGCCAGGGGCGTGTGCTCGTCCAGGAGCCGTCGGCCGAAGTCGACGACGGCGGCGCCGCGGACGGGGTTGTAGCCTTCCGTGTGCCCGCGGCCGTCGGCGTCGTCGATGGCGTCGGTGCCGTAGAGGGCGTCGTAGAGCGAACCCCAGCGGGCGTTGGCGGCGTTGGCGGCGAACCGTGCGTTCAGCAGCGGGACCACCAGTTGCGGGCCGGAGACGCTGGCGATCTCGCTGTCCACGCCGTCGGTGCTGATGCTGAAGTCGGCCGGTTCCTCCACCAGGTAGCCGATCGAACGCAGGAACTCCTCGTACGCCTCGGGATCGATCTCAGCGCCGCCCTGGGTGCGGTGGTACTCGTCGATCTGCTGCTGCAGCCGGTCGCGGACCTCGAGGAGTTCGCGGACGCGGGGGGAGAATTCGGCGATCAGGCCGGCCGCGCCGTCCCAGAACTCCCCGGCGTCGAGTCCGGTGCCGGGCAGCGCCTCGTCCCGTACGAAGGAGTACAGCTCCTCCGCGACGTGGAGTCCGTTGGTCTCCAGGTGATTCGACATTCCGGTCACGCTCCGTTCAGTTGCTGTGGTGCATTGCGGTGGCTCTGCGGTGTCTCAGCAGTTCCGTAATGCGGAAATAAAATATCAATAAGTAAAAACTATCCAGCCCCGCGGCGGACTGTCAACGCCCGTTCGCGGACCGTCGACGGTGGTCCGACCATTCTGCGGCAACCTGTTGACTGTGATGTGGATCGCACATATGGTCTATCCACACAATAAGAGATTTATTTCGCCATGCGGAAAATCTTCCCGTCGCCCCATGACGCCCGGGTCAGAGGCCCGCCACCACTCGTAAAACAAAGGAGTTTTTGTGAGTCCCAGGTTTGAGCCGTTTCAGCAGGTCGTAGACCCGATCGCCGGGTCCCTTGCTGTTTCCGCCGTGGTGGCCGCGCTGCCGCTGCTCCTCTTGTTCGTCCTGCTCGGCGTGTTCCGGGTCAGGGCGCCGAAGGCAGCCATCGCCAGCCTGCTGCTCTCGATCGTCCTGGCGATCGTGGGCTGGCATATGCCGATTGTCCAGGTCCTCAGCGCCACCGCCCAGGGTGCCTTCTACGCGATCTTCCCGATCCTCTGGATCCTCATCAACGCGTTGTGGGTCTACAAACTGACCGTGGCCACCCCGTGGTTCGAGGCGCTGGGCCGCACCATCCGTTCCATCTCGAACGACCTGCGGATCCTGGCCATCCTGGTGGCGTTCTGCTTCGGCGCCCTGCTCGAGGCCCTCGCCGGCTTCGGCGCGCCGGTGGCCATCTCCGGGGCCATGCTGATGGCGGCCGGCATGAAGCCGCTGAAGTCGGCCATCGTGGCGCTGCTGGCCAACACCGCGCCGGTCGCGTTCGGCGCCATGGCCGCGCCGATCATCGCGCTCAACGGTGTCACCAACATCCCGCTGCACGACCTCAGCTCCATGGCCGGCCGGCAGACCCCGTTCGTCGCGGTCCTGGTCCCGCTGATCCTGGTCTTCATCGTCGACGGCAAGCGCGGCGTGCGCCAGACCTGGCCCGTCGCCCTGGTCTCGGGCGTCGTCTTCGGCGTGGCCCAGTTCCTGGCCTCGAACTTCCTGGTGGTGGAACTGACCGACGTGATCGCCGCGATCGCCACCGTGGCCGTCGTCCTGGTGATGCTCCGGTTCTGGCAGCCCGCCGAGATCGTGGGGATGCACGATGTCGCAGACACAGACACAGGCAGCGACACCGACGCCGCCGAAGCCGACCTGGTGGGCGCCACGGCCACCGGGCGCACCGGCTACGGCACCTCCTCCGGCCTGGGCGGCGTCAGCCGCAACGGCCAGCCCCTTCCGGCTCACGCTGCAGGCGCTGCCGGATCGGACGCGGCCGGGACCGGCACGGACACCGTCGCCCGGCCGCCGGCCCGCGATGTGTGGATGGCGGTGGCCCCCTACCTGATCATCATGGCCGTCTTCTCCATCGCCCAGCTTCCCGGCGTCAAGAACTGGCTCACCGCCGTCGGCTCCGTCACCTTCGACTGGCCCGGCATCGACGCCGTCGACCCCTCCGGCCACCAGGTCTCCGCCCACAAGTTCAAGCTGGACCACCTCAAGGCCACCGGCACCCTGCTGCTGATCTCCGGCATCATCACCATGGCGCTGTACCGGCTCAAGCCCCTGCAGGGACTGCGGATCTACCGCGACACCCTCTTCCAGCTGCGCTGGACGATCGTCTCGGTCACCTCCGTCCTGGCCCTGGCGTTCGTCATGAACGTCTCCGGCCAGACCAACTCACTCGGGTTCGCCCTCGCCTCCGCCGGCGGCTTCTTCGCCTTCCTCTCCCCGCTGCTGGGCTGGATCGGCGTGGCCCTCACCGGGTCCGACACCTCGTCCAACTCGCTCTTCGGTCAGCTCCAGGTCACCGCCGCGCAGCAGACCGGCCTCTCGCCGGTCCTGATGGCCGCATCCAACTCCTCCGCCGGCGTCCTCGGCAAGATGCTCTCGCTCCAGAACCTCGCGGTGGCCTCCGCCGCCGTCGGCCTGGACGGGGCCGAGAGCGTCCTGTTCCGCAAGCTCCTCGGCTGGAGCCTTGGCCTGCTGGCCTTCATCACCATCCTTGTCCTGCTGCAGTCCACCCCGGTCCTGGGCTGGATGGTCCCCTAGGGACCCCGCCCGCGCCGATCACCTCCTGCACCCGATAGAAAGCAGTCCCCGTGAGCACCACCGCCAATGACACCACCGCCACCCGTTCCGCCGCCGGCCTGATCGCCGCCGCTCGGAACGGCTCCACCGAGGAAGCCGACCGCCGGAGCGTCAACACGGACCGCTCCGGCTACACGCCTTCGTCCCTGCCGGACGGCGTCGTGTACGCCACCGCCGTCAAGGACGTAGTGGACACCATGGTCCGGGCGACGGCGGACCGGATCCCCGTCGTCGCCCGGGGAGCGGGGACCGGCCTCGCCGCCGGCTCCTCCGCCCAGGCGGGGGAGATCGTCCTGGACCTCTCGCGGATGAACCGGATCCTGCGCATCGATCCGCTGGAGCAGCTGATCGTGGTCGAACCGGGGGTGCTCAACGCCGAGGTCAACGCCGCCGCGGCCGAGCACGGACTCTTCTACGCGCCGGACCCGGCGAGCACGGCCATCTGCTCGATCGGCGGCAACATCGCCACCAACGCCGGGGGCATGCGCTGCGCCAAGTACGGAGTCACCCGCGAATCCGTGCTGGCGCTCAAGGTGGTGCTGCCGGACGGCCGGATCCTGGTCACCGGCCGCGAGACCATCAAGGGCGTCACCGGCTACGACCTGAATGCGCTGTTCATCGGCTCCGAGGGCACCCTGGGCGTGGTGGTGGAAGCGACGCTGCGGCTGCGGCCCATGCCGGTCTCCACCGCCACGGTAGCCGCCTACTTCCCGGACATCGTCGCCGCGGCCGAGGCGGCGTCGGCGATCATCGCCTCCCGCATCACGCCCTCGGTGCTGGAACTGATGGACGGGCCCACCCTCGCCGCCGTCGACGCCGCCCTCGGCACCGACTACCGCAGCCGGGGCGGGGCCTTCCTGCTCGCCCAGACCGACGGCTACGGCGCGTTCCTGGAGCAGGACGTGCTGATCAAGGCGATCGAACCGTTCGCCACCTCGTACGAGAAGGCCACGGACCCGGACCACACCGCGGAGCTGCTCCGGGCCCGCCGCGAGGCCATCCCGTCCCTGGAACTGCTGGGCACCGTCTGCATCGGCGACGTCGGCGTTCCGCGCGGCCGCCTGGCCGAGATGGTCACCGGCATCGAGGAGATCTCCCGCCGCACCGGCGTGAGGATCTTCACCGTGGCCCACGCCGCCGACGGGAACCTGCACCCGATGATCGTCCTGGACGAGGGACAGCCTTCCACCGAGGGCCCGGCGAAGGCCGCGCTGGCGCAGATGTTCGAGCTGGCCCGGAGCCTCGGCGGAACCCTGACCGGCGAACACGGGGTGGGACTGCTCAAGCGCGACTGGCTGGTGGACGAGCTGGGCAACGATTCCCTCGGCCTGCAGCACGCTATCAAGGGCGTCTTCGATCCGCTGGGCATCCTCAACCCGGGCAAGGGCATCTAGGGGCATCCTTCCGGGGGATCCGGTGGTGGCCGCGAGGCCCTGCGGTATCGTGGGCCTCGGAAACTTTCACGATGCGGATATTTCGCTCCGCGGTGCGCTCACCCGGCGCGAAGGGTGTCCACGCAACGTGAGTCAGGAAAAGGTGCCGGCCGGCGACGGCCGGCACCCAAGAGGAGGGGTGGCATGGCGGAACGGGCCGCAGGCGGCGTGCAGTCGGTGGAGCGGGTCTTCGAGCTGCTGGAGCTGATCGCCGACGCCGGGGGAGAGGTGATGCTCAGCGAGCTCTCCTCGGCCACCGAGCTGCCGCTGCCCACCATCCACCGGCTGCTGCGGACCCTGGTGACGCTGGGCTACGTCCGCCAGCTGCCCAACCGCCGGTACTCCCTGGGCCCGCGGCTGATCCGGCTGGGCGAGGGGGCGTCCAAGCAACTGGGAGTGCTCGCCCGGCCGCAGCTGAAGCCCCTGGTGGACCGGCTGGGCGAGACCGCCAACGTGGCCATGCTCGACGGGGACATGGTGGTCTATGTCGGCCAGGTCCCCTCCCGGCACTCCATGCGGATGTTTACCGAGGTGGGCCGGCGCGCGCACCTGCACTCCACCGGCGTCGGCAAGGCGATCCTCGCCCAGCTCGACGACGAGCGGGTGCGGGCGATCGTGTCCCGGACCGGCATGCCGGCCGCGACGCCCAAGAGCATCGGCGACGTCGAGACCCTGCTGCAGGACCTGGACACCATCCGGCGCCGCGGCTACTCGATCGATGAGGAGGAGCAGGAACTCGGGGTGCGGTGCTTCGCCGCCGCGGTGGCCGACGCCCCGACGCCGATGGCGATCTCTGTCTCCGGCCCGGTCTCCCGCGTGGACCAGGCGTTCGCCGACCGCGCCGTCCCCCTGCTGCAGGAGGCCGCCGCCGCGATCTCGGCGGAACTGAGCCTCGCCTAGGCCCCTCGCGGGCCTGCTCCCGGGGCTACTCCGGACCTTCCGCCCCACCTTCCGCCGGACCTTCTACCTGCGGCCGGAGCGCCGCTGCGTAAGACTCGAGCCGGTGCTGCATGTCCCAGTACGGGGTGGCGGACGGGACGGTGCGCCCGTCCCGCAGGGCCGCGACGGACGCGATGGCGGCATCCACCGCCGCGCGGTAGGGCAGCGACCCGGAACTGACGCGCCGCACCCCGAGCCCACCAAGTTCCGCCACGGTCAGGGTGGGATGCGGCAGGACGTTCACCGGCAGCTCCAGGGCCCCGGTGATGGCCTCGATCTCGGCCGGGTTCGCAAGCCCGGGGACGAAGATGCCGTCCGCCCCGGCGTCGGCATAGCGCCGGGCCCGCACCAGCACGGCGTCCACGGTCGGGTCCTCCTTGAACCACAGGTTGTCCACCCGGGCGTTGATGAACACGCCGGGGCAGCGGTGCCGGACGGCGGCGATCTTCGCGGCGGCGTCCTCCGGGGCCACCAGATGCCCGTCCAGGCTGTCCTCCAGGTTGATGCCGGCCACGCCCGCCTCCACCAGGCCCGCGACAAAATCGGCCGCCTCGCCGGGATCCGTGGAGTAGCCGTCCTCGACGTCGGCCGTCACGAACACCGGCAGCCGGCACAGCAGCGGCACCAGCGCCGCCGTCGCCGCCTTGCTGGCCCGCCCGCCGTCGGGATAGCCGGCGCTTGCCGCCACGCCGAAGCTCCCGAAAAGTGTCCATGTGTCCTCCTTCTCTCCTCCCCGCCGTTGTTCCAGCCGGTGCCCGCCCCTGGATATGGGTCTACGCCGGGTCCCGGAGTCCGTCAACGGCTGTCAGGCTGTGCGGCTAGCATGGCCGCATGAACGAGACGACGAAGAACACCGCCCGCACCGTGGCCGTGCTCGGCCTGGGCATCATGGGCGCCGCGATGGCCCGCAACCTTCTCCGCGCCGGCCTCGACGTCCGGGTCTGGAACCGCGACCCGGCCAAGACCGGCCCCCTGGCCGATGCCGGCGCGCACGCGGCCGCGACCCCCGCCGAGGCGGTCGAGGGCGCCGACGTGGTCCTGACGATGCTCTACGACGCCGCCGCGGTGACGGAGGTGATCCGGCAGGCAGCCCCCGGCATCACGCCCGGCACCGCCTGGGTGCAGTCCACCACGGTAGGCGTCCACGACGCCGGGGCCCTGGCGGAGCTTGCCCGCGAGGTGGGACTGGAGCTGGTGGAGGCTCCGGTGTCCGGCACCCGCGAACCCGCCGAGGCCGGCCAGCTGCTGGTGATCGCCGCCGGTGCGCCCGCGGTGCGGGACGCCGTGGCACCGGTCCTGGACGCGATCGGGGCGCGCACCACCTGGACCGGTGAGGATGCCGCCGCCGGTACCGCCGCCCGCCTGAAGCTCGTGGTCAACAGCTGGGTCATCGCGGCCTCCAACGCCACCGGCGAGATCCTGGCCCTAGCCGGGGCGCTGGGGGTGGAGCCGCAGCAGTTCCTCGACCTGATCGAGGGCGGCGGACTGGATCTGCCCTTCCTGCGGGGCAAGGCCGGACTCATCCTCGGCGACAAGCTGGACCCGGCGTCGTTTGCCGTGGACACCTCGCTCAAGGACGCCCGGCTGATCCTGGCGGCGGCAGCGGAACAAGGCATCCGCCTCGACGGGACCGAGGCCGCGGCGGCCCGGCTGGAGCGGGTGGCCGCCCAGGGCCGGTCCAAGCAGGACATGGCGGCCGCGTACTACGCCAGCACGCCGGCGGACGGCGGGGCCGGGGACTAACGGTAACCGTCAGGACCGGCCGGCCCAGGGATCGTAGTCGGCCAGCAGTTCTTCCTGCGGCGGCCGCCGGTCCTCCGGGATGTGCTGGAGGTTGATCCGGACCCGGTACCAGAGCGAGCTGGAGCCGCGCATCCCGTCGACCAGGACGTCGGCGGGGTGCAGGCCTGCCGCCGTCCCGGCATGGCCCGCCTTCCACGCCTCAAGGGCCGCGAGCGCCTCCGCCTTGGTCCTGGTCCGCGCCACCTCGATCAGCGGCATCACGGACTGGCGCCGCCCGGAGCCGTCCTTTCCGGCGCCCCTCGGCGCCTTTTCCGCCGGGCCCAGCGTCCCGGCCAGCTCCAGCAGGGCCGCCAGGCTGCCGGCGGCCTCATCGATGCCCGCATGCGGGTCGCCGTCCTTTGCGTACCGGTCCGGCAAGGTCAGCACGGTGAACTGCTCCGGCCGGGCGGACGGCACCTCCTGCCAGGTCAGCGGCGCGGACACCCGGGCGTCGGGGAGCGGACGCACCGAGTAGGCGGAGGCCACGGTGCGGTCCTTGGCGTTCTGGTTGAAATCGACGAAGACGCTCTCGCCGCGTTCCTCCTTCCACCACCGGGCGGTCGCTAGGCCCGGGGCCCGGTTCTCCACCTCCCGGGCCAGGGTCTCGGCGGCGAGGCGCACCTGCGGGTAGGACCAGTCCGGCGTGATGCGGACCAGGATGTGCAAGCCGCGGGAGCCGCTGGTCTTCGGCCAGCCGACCAGCCCGACGTCGTCGAGCACGCCCCGGGCGATCAGGGCGGTGTCCACGATCTGCTCCCAGCCGACGCCCGGCATGGGGTCCAAGTCGATCCGCAGCTCGTCCGGGTGCTCGAGGTCGGCGGCCCGGACGGGGTGCGGGTTCAGGTCGAGGCAGCCGAGGTTGACCAGCCAGGCCAGCCCGGCGGCGTCCCGGATCACGGCCTCCTCCGCGGAGGTCCCGGAGGCGTAGTGCAGGGTCGCGGTATCGATGAAGTCCGGATGGTTCTCCGGGACCCGCTTCTGGAAGAACGGCTCCGCGTCGATGCCCTTGGGGAACCGTTTGAGGACCATCGGCCGGCCGCCCGCGCCGCGGAGGGCGCCGTCGGCGACGGCGAGGTAATAGTGCACCAGGTCCAGCTTGGTCAGCCCCGGCCCGGGGAAGACCACCTTGTCCGGGCTGGAGATGCTCACCTCGTGCCCGGCCGCGGTGATGATCTCAGGCGGAGTCTTCGACGGGCTCATGCGGCCACGCTAGCAACGTTCCCGCGCCCCAACCAGAGGCCACCGCGGCCCGCTGCCAGCCGGCCATCAGGTTCTGCCGGGATAATCCGCAGTCAGCAACGGTACACACCGCGTGCGCCCGGTCCGCGGGCTGCTCGGCGGTGACGAAGGAGGATCCCCATGTGCGAGCAGGAATACCAGAATCCGGCGCCGGAGCCCGCCGCGCCGTCGCCCGCCGCGCCGTCGAAGGGTCCGGCGGCCCTCTGGTCCGACGGGCTGGGCCGCGCCGGGACGCGGGCGGCGCAGGTGCTCCTGCTGGTGGGGCTGGCGTGGGTGGTGATCCGGGTCCTGATCCTGGTGCCGCTCGTGGTCATTCCGGTGCTCCTGGCGGTAATTCTCGCCGCCGCCATCTCCCCGCTGGTGCGCTGGCTGGCCGGCCACGGCTGGCCGCGGGCCCTGGCCGTGCTGACCTCCTTCGTCGCGGTCCTGGCCGTGTTCGGCGGCGTGGTCACCGCCGTCGTCGCCCTGGTACGGATGCAGTTCAAGGAGCTGGTGACCCGCGCACTGGCCGGGATCGACCAGCTGCACGCCTTCCTGAATAACGGGCCGGTCCCGGTCTCGGACCAGGAGCTCGCCAACGCCAAGGAATCGGTGCAGAAGTTCTTCAGCAGCGGCAACCTGGGCTCCGACGCCCTCACCGGCCTGCGCACCGGCGGGGAGATCCTCGCCGGCATAGTCCTGATGGCCGTCATCCTGTTCTTCTTCCTCAAGGACGGGGCCGTGATCCGGGCCTTCCTCTTCGGGTTCCTCCCGGCCCGGCACCGTGACCGGGCGCACCGCGCCGCCGCGGCCAGCACCCGCGTCCTCGGCGGCTACGTGCGGGGCACGGCGCTGATCGCCGCGATCGACGCCGCCATTGTCGCCGTCGCACTGCTGATCCTCGGCGTCCCGCTGGCGGTGCCGCTGGCGGTCTTCGTGTTCATCGGCGGGTTCATTCCGATCATCGGCGCCACCGCCGCCGGCAGCCTCGCCGTCCTGGTGGCCCTCGTCTCCAACGGCCCGGTACCTGCCCTGGTGGTCCTCGCCGTCCTGATCGGCGCCAACCAGCTCGAACACCATGTCCTGCAGCCGCTGCTGATGGGCAAGGTGCTAAACATCCACGGGCTGGTGATCCTGCTGTCCCTGGCCGCCGGGACCATGCTCGCCGGTGTCATCGGGGCGCTGCTGGCGGTGCCGCTGGCCGCCGTCGGCTGGACCATCATCAAGGTCTGGACCGGGCGCGACGCCGCCGACCTGCCGGCATCCGGGCAGTCCCCACCCCACGAGCCGGCAGTCGCGGGGTAGGCCCGTCCAGAGCCACGAATCACTAGCCCGGGCCCGTCGCCGCGTCAGTAGGTCGCGGCGTTCGAGAGGATCAGCGGCGGCTGCGGGGCCTGGTTGAAGTCGAACGCCGTGGTCAGGTCGCCCAGCAGGGGGTTGGTCTCCCGCACGCTGGGCCGGCCGTCGGGGCGCCCGTCGGTGCCGGGGTCGATCCGCTGGCCGTGCAGGAAGTCGTCCTCGATGAACTTGATGTAGGCGTCGTGGCTGGTGGTCTGGTGGTCGATGTAGCCCTTCCGGGCGTACGGGCTGATGATCAGTCCGGGCACCCGGAGGCCGTAGCCGTTCTCGTCCGCCACGGGCGGGGCCACGTGGTCGTAGAACCCGCCCCAGTCATCCCAGGTCAGGAAGATCGCGGTGCTGTCCCAGTCCGGTCCGGACATGACAGCGTTGACCAGGCCGGCCACGTAGGCCTGGCCGGTCTTGATGCTGGCCGGGGCGTGTTCGCTGACCTTGTCGGTGGGCGCCACCCAGCTGACGGCCGGCAGGGTGCCTTGCTTGGCGGCGTCGTAGAAGTTCCCCAGCGCCTGGATGTTCCCCAGCTCGCCGTCCTCCTTGACCGTGTCGAAGTACAGCAACGGATTCCAGAGGCCCGGCGTCTTGGCGTCCTGCTTCACCGGGGCGCAGGTCGCGGCGTCGTCCCGGCAGTCCGGTTCGGTCCCGTTGAAAACGTAGTAGGCCCACGGAACGTGCTGCTGGTGGAGCAGATAGGTCAGGTCCGTCCAGGCGTAATCGGGGAGCTCGAGCTTCTTGGCGGCATCGCTGAGCTTTTTCTTCAGCGCGGCCGGGACCTGGGCCGCGTCAACCGCGGCCTGGCAGCTGGGGTAGGAGTCCGTGGGCTTGCAGCTGGCGCTGATCAACTGATCGATCTCGGTGGCCAGGTCCGGGCTGATGCCGGCCGCCTTGAGCGCGTCCTGGCAGGGCTGCAGGTCCAGGCCGGTCTGGCACTTGCCGATCAGGGTGTTACGGATGATCTCCGGGTCGGGTCCGCTGTCCGGGTTCTGCAGTTCGTTGACGCACGACGACGGGTCCCCGGCCCTGCTGCACTTCGCTGACCACTCCGAGACCAGATAGAGGTGGGCGGGCAGGCTCCAGGCCGACGCCGCGGCGAAGAGGTGGTCCTGCAAGGTGAAGTTCTGGGCGTAGGCCCAATAGTTCGGCAGGTCGGTGCCGTCGTGATAGCCCATCACGTCGGTGGCCTTGGTGTTGTACTGGCAGGCCGCAGCCGTGGCGGCGCAGCCGGAGAGCCCCTTCTCCGCCTGGGCCACGAAGCCGTCCATGGCCCCGCCGTTGACGTCGGCGACCTCGTCGGAGTGGCTGTGCGGTGCCCCCGCGTTGTTGACCTCCGGGTTGTGGTAGGGCCGGATGCAGCCACCGTGGCCCGGATCGGGCAGGCAGACCGACGGCGTCCCATCCTGCATGGGGATGCCGTCCGCCCCGGGGTAGGTGCCGAAGTAGCTGTCGAAGGACCGGTTCTCCTGGGTGATGATCACCACGTGCCTGATCTTGGCGATGCCCTGGGCCGGCGCCTGCAGCAGTTGGAGACCGCCCAGGACGTTGCCGATCAGCCCGGTGCCGCCCGCTCCGGCGCCGGCCAGCACCGCCACCAGCACCAGCAGGGCCACGGTGGAGCCGGCGGCGATCACCAGGCGTCGCCGCCCGAACCGGCCGATGCGGCCACGGAGGGTGCGCTGACTCATGGCTGCCCCTGGGATCCGGAGCGGTAGACATCGCCGCCGAAGGCGTTGACCCCGGGCTGGGCCGCGCCGGCCAGGCGGGGCAGGCCGAAGATGTCCTCCATGCTGGCCAGCAGGCTGTAGTGGTTGTACGCCCGGTCCGAGCTGCCGCCCGGGACCGTGAACGGCGAGAGCACCAGGGCCCCGACCTTGCCTCCCGCCGTGCCGCCGGCGACGCCCGACGACGGTCCGACGGCGCCGCCGTCGGCCTCGTCGAAGGTGATCACCAGCATGCCGTCCTGCTGGTAGGCGGGGGAAGCGAGGATCGCCGGGACCTGGCTCTTCAGCCACTCATCCGCCGTGCCCAGGCCGCCGGCGGTTCCGTCCACGCAGGGGCTGTCGTGGCCGTCGTGGCAGAGGTTTGGCGTGATGTAGGACAGGTTTGGGGTGGTGGCTGCGGAGGAGAGGTCGTGCGCCAGCGCCGAGTAGTTGACGACGTTCCGGCCGCAGCCGGAGCCGTCCGTGATGGAGCGGAAGTAGACGAACGGGTTGTGCCGGGTGGCGTACTGGTCCCCGGCGGTGGCGGCGACGTGGGTGTCGACGGCGTCCGGTTGCGGGTGCTCGCACGGGGTGGCCATGTCCTCCATGTAGCCGCGCCAGGTCTTGTGCGCCGCGTCCAGTTGCCCGGCGAGGGTGGGAACGTCGGCCGGGAAAAGGCACCCGTCGCCCAGCAGTTGGCCCTGGGAGTCCAGCCCCGTCCCGCTGAAGGGCGTGTACGTGTGGCAGTCATGTTCGGTGCTGGTGTTCGGCGGCTGGCCGGAGATCTGGGCCAGGTAATTCGGCAGCGAGTTGTGGGAGACGCCGTAGTAGCTGTCCAGCAGGACGCCCTGGGCGCGCAGGGTGCCGGAGAGGTAGGGGGCGGGGGAGCCGTTGCCCCAGACCCGGTCGAAGCCTTTGTTTTCGAGGTTGATCACGAAGATGTGCCCGGGCGTGCCGGTCCGTTGGGGCGCGGCGGCGGGAGGCTGGCAGGCCGTGACCGCGGTGAGAAGCAGGGCGAGCAGGAAGGCGACCCGTGCGGCATGGCGGCGCCGACTCCGGTGCGCGCTCCGGTGGGAAAGCAGGGTCACGGTCAGCTCCTCTCGGGACCGCCGGGGAAGCCGTTTCCGCGCCTCCGGGTGGGGGAGCAACGGGATACCCGGTTCAAAAACTGTGCCATGCCGCGGAGGCTCCGCTCCCGCGTGAAGGCTGTGAGTTCCCCTTGAATTTCGGTGGCCCGAAACTTACTGGCGTCTCGCCGGCTACTCGGCGCTGGGCCGGCGGCGCTGCTGCTTCGTCGCGGAGCGCAGTTTCTTCCCGGCCAGCCGCCGCCGGGTGGAGCCGCGGGTGGGGGAGGTTTTGCGCCGGGCGGCGGGTCCGGGCGCCAGTGCCTCCGCCACCAGGTGGACAAGGCGGGCTGCGGCGGCCTCCCGGTTGCGGAGCTGGGACCGGCGCTCGGACGCGGCGACGGTCAGGACACCGCCGGTCAGCCGGCCTTCCAACCGGCGGCCCAGCAACTCCCGCTGGTCCTCCCGCAGCGAGGGCGATCCGGTGACGTCCCAGGACAGTTCCACCCGGCTGTCCGAGGTGTTCACGTGCTGGCCGCCGGGGCCGGAGGAACGCGAGAACCGCCAGCGCAGTTCCGACGCCGGGATCGTCAGGGAATTGTTCACCTCCAGGTCCATGCCACCAGCGTGTCACAGAACTCGCGGCCGTCGGCGGAACGATTGGCGGGACGACCCGGCGCCGCGCCCGCCGCCGTCGGGCCCCTCACCCGGCGCTCCGCCCTGCGGTGCGGCGTGGCGCCGTTCCGGGTGCGGCGTGTAATCTCTGAACACGGCGATGGATCCCGCCGGAACGGCCTGCACTCCGCACCCCGTTCGAACCGCCTCCTGGCTGATGGTTCCTGCCTTTGCACCAACGAAGGTGGGTGACCCGGGCTGACAGCCGCGTCGCCGCGACGCCTCACACAGACGCCACAGGACAGGAGCATCATGACACCAGCAGGACCCGTCCCCGGCCCGGCGGACCCCGCCGCCGGAGGGCAGCACGCCGCGTCCGGACACACCTCCGGCTCCATCGATCGCATCGCCGGGCCCGTGGTCATGGGCGCGGTCCCGGGCCAGCCGCCGGCCGTCGCCCACCGGGCCGCCGAGCTTGCGCTCAGCCTGGGTGTTCCCCTGATCTGCGCCTACGTGGACGTCACCAGCTACCTCGCCGATGACCCCGCCGGCCGCCGTCCTGGTGATCCCAGCGGCGCCCGGCCGATCGATCCCGACGGCATCGACGACGACGTCGAGGGGATCGCCGCGGCGCTGAAGGCCCGGCTGGGGGAGACCCTGGACGCCGGCGGCGTGCCTTGGTCCTTCGTCGCCCTGGCCGGGGACCCCGCGCGGGCACTCGGCCGGCTCGCCGAGGCCAGCGGCGCCTCGATCATCGTCGTCGGGACGCGGGAGCGTGGCCTCGGCGCCCGCTTCGAGGAGCTGCTGGTCGGCTCGGTGGCCGTGCACCTGACCCACCGCCAGCACCGCCCTGTCCTGGTGGTCCCGCTCGCCCCGCAGCCCCGGCACCACGCACGGGAGGGCCGGTAATGGAACCCCGCACCCCGGACACCGTCCCCGCCGCCCGGCCGGACGGCACCGACGCCGCGGCGTCCGGCCCCGGGCACCGTGCCCCCGGCTCCGGGCACCCGTCGCCGGAGCCGGCACGCCTCCGGCGACCGCTGCACCTGCACCCGGGCTTCCTGCTGCTGGTGGTGGCCGGCGGGATCGCCGGAACGCTGGCCCGCTACGGCCTCGGCTCCGTCCTGCCCGCCCCCGGCGGCTGGCCGCTGCCCACCCTCGTGATCAACCTGGCGGGGGCGTTCCTGCTGGGCCTGCTGCTGGAGGCCCTGATCCGCCGCGGCCCCGACGCCGGGCGGCTCCGCGTCATGCGGCTGCTCCTTGGCACCGGGTTCATGGGCGCCTTCACCACGTACAGCACCCTGGCCTTGGAAAGCAACGGACTGCTCGCCGCCGGCCGCTCCCTCGACGCGCTGGCGTACGTGGGAGCCTCCCTGGTGGGCGGTTTCCTCTCCACCTTCGCCGGCATCCGGCTGGCCTCCGCGCGGAAGGGGGCAGCCGCATGAGCCCGCTCACCGTCGCCCTGCTGGGCCTGGCCGGGGGCCTCGGCGCCGCCTCCCGGTTCCTGCTGGACGGACTGATCCGCAGCCGGGTCCGCGCCGCCCTCCCCGTGGCCACAATCGTCATCAACGTCACCGGCTCCCTCCTCCTCGGCCTGATCGCCGGGGCCGTCGGAGCCCACGCCGCACCGCCGGAACTCCAACTCATCGTCGGGACCGGGTTCCTGGGCGGCTACACCACCTTCAGCACCGCCAGCTTCGAGACCGTGCGCCTGGTCCAGTCCGGCCGGTCCGGGCTGGCGCTGGTCAACGGCCTCGGCACGGCCCTCGCCGCGGTCGGTGCGGCCGCCGGCGGCCTGGCCCTGGGCGGGCTGCTGTGAGCTCCCTTGGCCAGCCGGCACAGGCCCAGCCGGTAACGGCCGCGCGCCGCGGAAACCGGTTCGGCCCGATGGGCTTCGTCCTGTCCTTCGGCGTGGTCAGCATGCTGGCCGACGTCGTCTACGAGGGCGCCCGCGCCATCACCGGCCCATACCTGGCCACCCTCGGCGCCAGCGCCGTGATGGTCGGCTTCATCACCGGCGTCGGCGAGGCAGTGGCGCTGGTCCTCCGGCTCGGAACCGGGCCGCTGGCTGACCGCACGCGCAAGTACTGGCCGCTGACCATCGCCGGGTACGCCCTGACCGCCGTCGCCGTCCCGCTGCTGGCCCTCGCCGGGTCCCTCTGGCAGGCCTCCGCCCTGGTGATCACCGAACGCTTCGGCAAGGCCGTCCGCACCCCCGCGCGCGACACCATGCTCTCCCACGCCGGGGCGACGCTGGGCCGCGGCCGAGCCTTCGCGATCCACGAGGCGCTCGACCAGTCCGGCGCCCTGGTGGGCCCGCTCCTGGTCAGCCTGATGATCGCGGTCTCCGGTTATCAGCTGGGATTCGGCGTCCTCGCCATCCCCGGCACGCTGGCCATCGCCGCGGTCGTCCTGCTCCGGCGCTTCGTCCCGGCCCCCGAGCGGTTCGACGCCGGGCTCGCCGGCGACGGCACCGCCACCATTGCAGCCGCCCACGTGACAGTGCCCGCCGCACCGGCCGTCCGCACGCCGCTGCCGGCCCGGTTCTGGTGGTACAGCGGCTTCACCGCCGTGTCCATGTTCGGGTTCTCCACCTTCGGCGTGGTCTCCTACCACCTGGAGGTGGAGAAGGTGCTGGCGCCGGCCCTGATCCCCGTGACCTACGCCGTGTCGATGGGCGCTGCGGCCTTGGCGGCGCTGGCCTCGGGTGCGCTGTACGACCGGATCGGATTGCGCGGACTGCTGGTGGCTTTGCCGTTCACCGCCGCCGTGCCGTTCCTGTCCTTTTCGGATTCGCCCGCCCTGGTGTGGGCCGGCGCGGCGGTCTGGGGTGCGGCCCTGGGCATCCACGAATCCACCCTGCGCGCCGCCGTCGCGGACCTGGTCCCGGCCGCCCGGCGCGGCACGGGGTACGGGATTTTCACCGCCGTCTATGGCCTTGCCTGGCTCGCGGGCTCAACCATCATCGGCGCCTTGTACGCCTCGGCCCCGGCGGGGCTGGGGGTCTTCACTATCGCCACCCAGGTGGCCGCCCTGCTGGTCTTCATCCCGCTGCTGCGTTCCGGCGCGGGGCGGCCCGCCGCGTCGGCGTAGGCGCCTATCCGGCCGGGTCGGCGGCGAGTTCGCGCTTGAGGATTTTGCCGCTGGGACCCAGCGGCAGTTCGCTCAGCAGCCGGATGATGCGCGGGTACTTGTAGGCGGCCAGCTGCGAGCTGGCGAACTCGACCAGTTCCGCTTCCGTGACCGTGGCCCCGGCGTCGAGCACGATCGCCGTGGCGACCTCCTGGCCGTGGACCTCGTGCGGGACGCCGTAGACGGCGGCGCTGACCACCTGCGGGTGGGTCAGCAGCAGCTCCTCGACCTCGCGTGGGTAGACGTTGTAGCCGTTGCGGATGATCATGTCCTTCTTGCGGTCCACGATGGTGAGGTAGCCGTCGTCGTCCTTGGTGCCCAGGTCGCCGGTGCGGAACCAGCCGTCGACCACGGCTTCCGCGGTGGCCTCGGGCCGGTTCAGGTAGCCCTTCATCAGCAGGTGGCCGCGGACCACCAGTTCGCCGAGTTCGCCGTTGGGCAGCAGTTCGATGCTCTCCACGGTCTCGGCCCGGGCGATTTCGATGTCCACGCCCCAGATCGGGATGCCGATGGTGCCCGGCCGCGGCGTCATGCCGACGTGGTTGAACGCCGCCACCGGGGAGGTCTCGGTCAGCCCGTAGCCTTCGTGGATTTCGATGCCGAACACCTCGCGGAACCGGTCCATCACCGCCAGCGGCAGCGACGCCCCGCCGGAGATGCCGTAGCGCAGATCCGCCGGCCGCACCGCCGTCGACTTTGCGGCCTCCAGCAGCGCCACGTACATGGTGGGCACCCCGACGAAGACGTTGACCTTGTGCTTGGCCACCAGCTCCAGGGCGCCCTGGCCGGTGAACCGCGGCAGCAGCACCACGGTGGCGCCCGCGCGCAGCCCGGCGTTCAGGACCACCGTCTGGCCGAAGGTGTGGAAGAGCGGCAGGCCGCCGAACAGCACGTCCCCGGGCTTGAAGTCCATCACGCTGGTCAGGATCACGGAGGTCTGCTCCACCAGCGCGAAGTGCGTCCCCAGCGCACCCTTGGGCTTACCCGTGGTGCCGGAGGTGTAGAGGATCGTGGCCGTGTCCGAGGGCCGGCAGGGTTCGTAGCTGCGGATCGGTTCCGCCGCGGCGGCCTCCGCCTCGAGCCGGGGCAGGTCCCCGCCCTCGGGCGACATGACCGTCAGGACGTCGACGCCGCTAGCCGCGGCCCCGGCGGCGCCCTCGCCCAGGAGGGCGTCCGCGCAGATCATCAGCCGCGCGCCGCTGTCCTGCAGGACGTACTCGATTTCGCGGGCCTTGAGCAGGGCGTGCACCGGCACCACGATCGCGCCGAGGGTCAGCACCGCGTAGTACACGCGGGCGAAGTCCGGCACGTTCGGGATCAGCACGGCGACCGCGTCGCCCGGGCCGATGCCGCGGGCCCGCAGCGCGCCGGCGTACTCCCGGGTCTGCCGCCAGAGATCGCCGTAGCTGGTCCGGTCCTCCCCGACGATCAGAGCCGTCCGGTCCGGGGAGCGGCGGGCGGACTCCGCCAGGATTGCCGCGACGGAAATGGTGGCGAAACCGTCGCCGCTGGTGGTGTTGGTCATGGCCTGCTTCTTCGTCGGAGGGGGTGGTTAGGCTTTGAGGACCAAGGCGTCGCCCTGGCCGCCGCCGCCGCAGAGGGCGACGACGCCGGTGCCGCCGCCGCGGCGCTTCAGGGCGAGTGCCTGGTGCAGGACCAGGCGGGCCCCGGAGGCGCCGACGGGGTGGCCGAGGGCGATCGCGCCGCCTTCGGCGTTGACGACGTCGGTGTCGATGCCCAGGTCGTTGGCGGACTGGATCAGCACGGAGGCGAAGGCCTCGTTGATTTCCACCAGGTCCAGGTCCTTGGCGTGCAGTCCCTCCTGGGCGAGGGCACGGTCGATGGCCCGCGCCGGCTGGGAGTGCAGGGAGCCGTCCGGACCGGCGGTCTGGCCGTGGGCGCCGATCTCGGCGATCCACTCCAGGCCGGCGGCGATCGCGGCTTCCTTGCTGGCGATGACGAGGGCCGCGGCGCCGTCGGATAGCGGTGAGGCGGAGCCGGCGGTGATG
The DNA here is from genome assembly GCF_040702285.1 of Arthrobacter sp. NPDC080086. Classification (NCBI taxonomy): domain Bacteria; kingdom Bacillati; phylum Actinomycetota; class Actinomycetes; order Micrococcales; family Micrococcaceae; genus Arthrobacter; species Arthrobacter sp. NPDC080086. The sequence goes on along the minus strand of NZ_JBFBKP010000037.1, from coordinate 15,064 downwards.
GTGGCGGCGGCGTCCTTGGAGAACGCCGGGCGCAGCTCCGCGAGGGACTCGGCGGTGGTGTCGGCGCGGATTCCCTCGTCGTGTTCCAGGGTCAGGGCCGGGCCCTTCCGCTGGGGCACCTCGATCGGGGCGATTTCCTCGGCGAGGATCCCGGCGGCGCGGGCGGCCTCGGCGCGCTGGTGCGAGCGGGCCGCGACGGCGTCCTGCTCCTCGCGGCTGATCAGTCGTTCGACGTTGCCGGCGTCCGTGGCCTCGCCCATCAGCTTGCCGCTGACCGGGTCCTGCAGGCCGTCGTGGTTGAGGGAATCGAGCATGGGCGCGTCGCCGATAACGACGCCGGCGCGCAGTCCGGGGACCAGGTGCGGGGCGTTGGTCATGGATTCCTGGCCGGCGGCGACGATGAAGTCGGCCTCCCCGGCGCGGATCATCCGGGCGGCGTCGATCACGGCCGTGAGGCCGGAGAGGCAGAGCTTGTTGATGGTGACGGTGGGGACGTCCCAGCCGATGCCGGCGGCGAGGCTGGCCTGCCGGGCGGGGCCCTGGCCCGCGCCGGCCTGGATGACCTGGCCGACGATCACGGCGCCGACCTGTTCGGGGGCGACGCCGGTGCGCTCCAGTGCGGCACGGATGGCGTGGGCGCCCAGTTCGCTGGAGGAGAAGGCGGACAGGCCGCCGCGGAAGCGGCCGAACGGGGTGCGGGCGCCGCCGAGAATGACCGGGGTGATGGCGTTCTGGTTCATGGGTGGGTCCTTTGGTGGGTGGCGTCTGTCAGGGGACGGCGAATCAGGCGAAGGCGTGGAGGGGTCAGGCGAAGGCGGAGGTGCCGGTGATGCCGCGCCCGATGATGAGCGCCTGCATGGTCTCCGTGCCTTCGTAGGTGTGGATGGCCTCGATGTCGGCCAGGTGCCGGGCGACGCGGTTGGCCAGCAGGATGCCGTTGCCGCCGAGCAGGTCGCGGGCGTTGGAGGCGATGCCGCGGGCCAGCCGGGTGCAGGTGTACTTGGCCAGCGCGGCCTGTTCTGCGGTCAGGGTTCCGGCCTCGTCCAGCCGGGTCATCTGCACGACCATCAGCTGCATGGTGGAGAGCTCGCTGAGCATGCGGGCCAGCCGTTCCTGCACGATCTGCGAGGAGGCCAACGGGCGGCCGAACTGCTTGCGCTGCTTGGCGTACTGGACGGCAGTCTCGTAGCAGGCGGTCGCGTGGCCGACGGCGGACCAGGCGACGCTGAGCCGGGTGGCCAGGAGCACGCGGGCGGTGTCCTTGAAGGTCCGGGCGCCCGGCAGGATGTTCTCCTCCGGAACGAAGACGTTCTCCAGCCGGATGTGGGCCTGCCAGATGGCGCGCAGGGCAAGCTTGCCCTCGATGGTGGTGCCGGTGTATCCGGGGGAGTCCTGCGGGACGAGGTAGCCGTGGACCTGCCCGTCCTCGCCGCGGGCCCACACCACGCTGAGGCCGCCGATGGAGCCGTTGCCGATCCACTTCTTCTCGCCATTGAGCAGGACGCCGCCGTCGGTGGGGGTGGCGGTGGATTCCAGGCCCACGGAGTCGGATCCGTGGGTGGGTTCGGTGAGGGCGAAGGCGGCGTACTCGGTGCCGTCGGCGATGGGCGCCAGCCAGCGCTGCTTCTGTGCCTCGGATCCGCATTCTGCGACCGAGCGGAGGGCCAGGCCGCCCTGCACGGCGATCATCGTGGCCACGGAGCCGTCGCCGCGGCTGATTTCCATGGTGACCAGGCCGGCGGCCATGCTGCTCATCGGGGAGTGGCCCTCGACGTCGATCCCGTCGCGCAGCAGGTCCAGTTCGCCGAGGCGGCGCAGCAGGTGCACGGGGTACTCGGCGCGTTCCCAATAGCCGTCGATCACCGGCAGCACCTCGTCCTGGACGAAGCCGCGGGCGCGGTCCCAGTAGGCGCGGTCCTCGCCGCCGATGCCGGTGAAGAGGGCTGCCGGGTCGGTTCCCAGCGCCTCGGTCAGGAGGTAGTCCGGCTCCACGGTGCCGGCGGGGAAGCCGGCCGGGACGGTGCTGGAATGTTCGGTGGCCGCGGAGGCGGGCGACGTCGTCGTCATGTGCGTGCTGGTCCTCGTCGATAGCGTCGGCGGCTGCGCCGCCCGTGGCGTGGCTCACACCACGTCGATCAAGGATGCAATGAAACGCAGTTCCACGTCAAGAAACTCCGTTCCAAGGTGGCTGCGGCGCGTTGGGGGGAACTCGTCAGGGGAGCGCGTCGCGGACCGCGCGGGCCACGGCGTCCTTGTCCGCGGCTCCGGCCAGCACGGTCACCACCACGGTGCTGGCTGCCGCAGTCGGGGCGGTGCCGAGCAGGACCGGGCGGAACAAGGCGGACAGGCCGCGGAGTTCCGTGGCGAGATCGCGCATCCGCCCGGTGTCGGCGTTCTCCTGCTGTCGGGTTTCTTCGGTGGCGGGGGAGCGCAGCCATTGGCGGAGGAAGGCGTTGTGGACGGCGACGACGGCGGCCGCGTAGGCGACGGCGGTGTGCTCACGGTGATCCGCCCCGGCCAGTTGGTCACCCGTTCCGGCGGCGGCGGAGGCGGCGGCCGGCAGACGGTCCAGCAGGTGCACGAGGAAGGCGCGCTCGTACCGGTGCGAGGTGACCAGTTCCCGGTCCCGGAGCGAGGGCACGGCCTGCATCAGTTCGTAGCGTGCCAGGGAAGTTTCGCGGTGGCGCAGGTGGTGCTCGAACACCAGCAGGGCGGCGTCCTCGACGGCGGCGAGCGGATCCTGCCGGGAGTCGGCCAGCCGTCCGGTGACCTGCGCCAGGATCCGCTCGTGGTCGGCGAAGACCACGTCTTCCTTCGACCCGAACTTGCGGAAGAAGGTGCTGCGGCTCATCCCGGCGGCCTCGGCGAGTTCCTCCACGGAGGTGGCGTCGAAGCCCTGCCGGGCCAGCAGCCCGATGGCGGCGGCCGCCGGGCTGTCGGCGTCGTGGGTCAGGGGCTGGCTGGTCATGGCCCGAAAGTAGCACACCGCCGGGCCCGGCCCGGGTCGGATCGCCCCGGATCGCCCAGGCCCGGGCCGGCGCCGGATTCCTGGCTGGCCGGCGGGATGAGCCGTCCCATCAGGGACCCGGCACCGCTGCCCGGAGCCGGCGTGTAGACCACCAGGTGAAGGTCCGGCCGGTCCGAGGGGGAGAGCTGATGGTGTTCCAACCGCAGGATGCCGACGCTCGGGTGGCGGAAGACCCTCTCCCGCGACTCGAAGCCAAGAATGTCGTACCGGTCCCAGCCCTCCTTGAACTCCGGGCTGGCGGACTTGAGCCGTTCCACCAGGTTCCTGACGTCGACGTCGCCCAGGCGCTGCCCGGTTTCGGCGCGGAACTCGGCCAGGAACCGCTGGCTGGTCACCTCCCAATCCGGCAGGAGGTCCCGGACGTAGGGGTCTGTGAAGACGAGCCACAGCAGGTTGCGGTCGGCAGCGGGCACCGTGGCGATGTTGGGGAAGAGGGCCGCGTAGGCGCTGTTCCAGCCCGCAATGCCCCAGTCAGGAAACAGGGCGAACGATGGGTTCGGGTCCAAGGCGTCGAGCAGGCGCTGGAGATGGGCGGGGGCGGTGGCCGCCGCGGCGGGACCCGGCCCGACGGCGGCGTAGCCCCCGAGGGAGAGGACGTAGTCCAGTCCGGCGTCCGAGAGATGCAGGGCCCGGCCGACCGCTTCGAGGACCTGGCGGGACGGGTTGATGTCCCGTCCCTGCTCCAGCCAGGTGTACCAGGTCACGCTGACGCCGGAGAGGAACGCTACCTCCTCGCGGCGCAGGCCCCGCTCGCGGGTGCGGGACAGGGGTGGGAGGCCGTAATCCACCCGAACGGCCTGGTTCCGACGGGCCCGCAGGAAGAGCCCCAGTTCTTTGCGACGATCGGCGTGCTGCACCTAGAAATACTATTACTCTGTTAGTTCTACTACTAGTATCAAGGCCGTCTTCACCCCGGCTGCGGCGCAGTGCAGGATGATACACATGCCTGCACTTCGCTCTAAAACAGTCACCCACGGCCGCAACATGGCCGGAGCCCGCGCCCTGCTGCGCGCCTCCGGCGTCGCCAACTCGGACATCGGAAAACCGATCATTGCCGTGGCCAACTCCTTTACGGAGTTCGTCCCCGGCCACACCCACCTCGCCCCCGTGGGGCGGATCGTCTCCGACGCGATCCTGGCCGCCGGAGCGGTTCCCCGCGAGTTCAACACCATCGCCGTGGATGACGGCATCGCCATGGGCCACGGCGGCATGCTGTACTCGCTGCCCTCCCGGGACCTGATCGCCGACTCCGTGGAGTACATGGTCAACGCCCACTGCGCCGACGCCCTGGTCTGCATCTCCAACTGCGACAAGATCACCCCCGGCATGCTGATGGCCGCGCTGCGCCTGAACATCCCCGTGGTGTTCGTCTCCGGCGGCCCCATGGAGGCCGGCCGCGTCACCCTGACCGACGGCTCCGTCCGCTCCCTGGACCTGGTGAACGCCATCTCCGACGCCGTGGACGAGTCGATCTCCGACGCCGACATCAACCTCATCGAAGAAAACGCCTGCCCCACCTGCGGATCCTGCTCCGGCATGTTCACCGCCAACTCGATGAACTGCCTCACCGAGGCCATCGGCCTGTCCCTGCCCGGCAACGGCTCCGTGCTCGCCACCCACACCGCGCGCAAGGCGCTGTACGAGAAGGCCGGGACCACCGTCGTCGAGCTCGTGAAGCGTTACTACGACGGCGACGACGAGTCGGTGCTGCCCCGTTCGATCGCCACCGCCAAGGCCTTCGACAACGCCATGGCGCTGGACATCTCCATGGGCGGATCAACCAACACCATCCTGCACCTGCTGGCCGCAGCCCAGGAGGCGGGCGTTGACTATGGCCTGGCCGAGATGGACGCCAAGTCCCGCCAGGTACCCTGCCTGGCCAAGGTTGCCCCGAACGTGGCCAAGGACCGGACCTACTACATGGAGGATGTACACCGTGCCGGCGGCATCCCCGCACTGCTGGGCGAGCTGAACCGCGGCGGCCTCCTGCACAAGGACGTCCACTCGGTGCACTCGTCCGACCTGGACGGCTGGCTGGACGACTGGGACATCCGCGGCGGCAAGGCCACGGAGGAAGCCAGCGCCCTGTGGCACGCGGCCCCCGGCGGCGTCCGGTCCTCCACCGCGTTTTCCCAGTCGAACGAGTGGACCTCGCTGGACACCGACTCCGCCGAAGGCTGCATCCGCTCCGTGGAGCACGCCTACTCCAAGGACGGCGGGCTGGCCGTGCTCCGCGGCAACGTGGCCGTGGACGGCGCCGTGGTGAAGACCGCCGGTGTGGATGAATCCATCTGGACCTTCTCCGGCCCGGCCCTGGTGTGCGAATCCCAGGATGAGGCCGTGGAGAAGATCCTGAACAAGACGATCAAGGAAGGCGACGTGGTGGTCATCCGCTACGAGGGGCCCAAGGGCGGTCCGGGCATGCAGGAAATGCTGTACCCGACGTCGTTCCTCAAGGGCCGCGGCCTGGGCAAGAAGTGCGCCCTGATCACCGACGGCCGTTTCTCCGGCGGCACCTCCGGCCTGTCCATCGGGCACATCTCCCCGGAGGCTGCCTCCGGCGGGGCCATCGCCCTGGTCGAGGACGGGGACATCATCAGCATCAACATCAGCCAGCGGTCCCTGCAGCTGGAAGTCAGTGACGAACTGCTGGCCGAGCGGCGGGAGAAGCTGCTGATCAACGGCGGCTACAAGCCCAGGGACCGGGAACGCGAGGTCTCGGCCGCGCTGCGGGCGTACGCCGCCATGGCCACCTCCGCCGACAAGGGTGCCGTCCGCGACGTAACGCTCCTGGGAGGCTAGGCACCGCCGGCCGCCTGTCCGCGCACAACAACGGGCCGTTCGTGTGCCAGCATGGGCGGACGAACGACGCCAGGGAGGGAATGGAATGAAATCCAACGAACTGCTGCTCAATGCTTTTGGCCGGATCCGCGAAACGGTGGAGGCCGTGCTGGACGGAACGGGCGAACGAGACCTGGCCCGGCGCCCGGGAGGGACCGGTAATTCCATCGCCTGGCTTCTCTGGCACCTGGCCCGGGTGGAGGACGCTCAGGTTTCCTCTGCGGCCGGCGTTCCGCAGGTCTGGACCGCCCAGGGCTTCGTTGCAAGGTTCGGCCTTCCGCTGCCCGAGCGGGACACCGGCTACGGGCACTCGTCCGACCAGGTGGACTCCGTGACCGCCGGACCGGACCTGCTGCTGGAGTACTACGACGCCGTGCACCGGCAGACCGCCGGCTTCATCGAAGGCCTGGACGACGGCGCGCTGGACCGGGTGGTGGATGAGCGGTGGGATCCGCCCGTCACCCTGGGCGTGCGCCTGGTCAGCACCGTGGCCGACTGCCTCCAGCACGTGGGCCAGGCCGCCTACGCCAAGGGCCTGGGCGGCTGATCCGCCCAGGCCCGTGGTCAGGCTGGTTGCTGCGTGTGAAACCGCCGGCGGCTACCGGCCGGCGCTGAGCACCATGGCCGAGCCGCCGCCGCGGCGGACCGGTTCGGCGGCGGCGGTTAGCCGTCCGCCGGGTCCGAACTCGATCGCCGTGGCGGCGCCGATCTCCGCTGCGGACGTGAAGGCGTCACCCGAGGGCGTGAACTGGTGCCCGAACGGGGTGAGCTGATCGCCGTAGGCCGCGATGAAGGCCGGCTCCGCGGTGACCTTCGCCGTGTTCCGCTGCGAGGCGCGGGGCGCGGCGATGGCCTCCGAGATGGTCATGCCCAGGTCCACCCGGTTCAGGATGGTCTGCAGGACGGTGGTGATGATCGTCGACCCGCCCGGCGAGCCCAGGGCGACGAACGGGGCGCCGTCCTTGAGGATGATGGTCGGGGACATCGACGAACGGGGACGCTTCCCGGGTTCGATCCGGTTCGGGTCCTGCGCGTCATAGACCGTGGAGAAGTCGGTCAGCTCGTTGTTGAGCAGGAAGCCGCGGCCGGGAACCACCATGCCCGATCCGCCGGTCTGTTCGATCGTGAGCGTGTACTCGGCCACGTTGCCCCACTTGTCCGCCACCGTGAGGTTGGTGGTGGAGATGTTCTCGGTGTCCTTTTCGCTGGCCGCCGGCGCCGTGGAGGCGGGGCACACGCCGTCGTAGTTGGCGACATCGCCCGGCGCCACCGGCTTGGTGGCCGCGTGCAGGGGATCGATCAGGCAGGCGCGCTCCTTGCCGAAGAGCGGATCGGTCAGGGCCGCCGTCGGGACCGTGACCTTGGCCGGGTCGCCGACATACTTGCCGCGGTCGGCGAACGACAGGGCGCTGGCCTCCAGGTAGTGGTGCAGCGCGCCGGCGGTGGACAGGCCGGAGAGGTTGGTGGGGGCCAGGATGTTCAGGGCCTCGCCCACGGTGGTGCCGCCGCTGCTGGAGGGAGCCATGCCGTAGACGTCCAGTCCGCGGTAGCCCACCCGCGTGGGGGCCTGGTCCGCGGCCCGGTAACCGGCCAGGTCCGCCGTCGTCATCGATCCCGCGGGCACGGGCAGCGTGGTCCCGGGGGCCTTGGCGGGGTTCTGGACGGTGGCCGCGATGTCGGCGGCCAGCGGCCCGGTGTAGAAGCCCGCGGTGCCCTGCTTGGCCAGGAGCCGGTAGGTCGCGGCGAGGTCGTGGTTCTGGAAGATGCTGCCGACGGCGGGGGCGTCGCCGCCGGGAAGGAACAGCTCGCTGGTGGCCGGGAACGCGGCGAACCGGGCCTTGTTGTCCAGGGTCTGCTGGCGGAAGGTGGGGTCGACGACGAAGCCGCGGTCGGCCACCTTGATGGCCGGTTTCAGGGCCTCGCCCAATCCCAGGCTGCCCCACCGTTCCAGGGCGCGCTGCCAGGTGGCCGGGGTGCCCGGGACGCCGACGGCGACGCCGCTGGTGACCAGTTCCGGGGTGAACCGGTAGGGCTTCCCGGTGGACTTGTCGATGAAGGCGTCGGGGGTGATGCCGGCCGGCGCGGTTTCCCGGCCGTCGATGGTGCCCACCGACTTGCTCTTGGCGTCGTAGTACACGAAGTACCCGCCGCCGCCGACGCCGGCGCTGTACGGTTCGGTGACACCCAGGGTGGCGGCGGCCGCGACCGCTGCGTCGGCCGCGTTGCCGCCTTTGCGGAGGACCTCGATCGCCGCGGCGGACGCCTCCGGATCGACGGTGCTCACGGCGCCGCCGTACCCGGTGGCGGTGGGGGTCTTCTCCGTCCCGCGGGGATCGGCGACGGCGGGGCCCGCGACGGCGCCGCCGGCCACGGTGAGTGCCAGCGCCGCCGTCAGGGCGGAGAGCCTGCGTCCTGGTGTTTTCATGAATGCTCCCGGTGAAGAGGTCTGTCGATTGATGTCACACTACGTGTCGATTTTGTGACATTCAATGACAAGACGTTCTGCGTCGGGGGCGTCAGGTCGGTTCCGGCCTCCCGTCGAGGCGCCGGACCAGGGCGTCGAGTATGGGGAGCTGGCCGCGGACCAGCCGGAGCCTGGCCTCGTCCTCGCCAACCCATTCGGCTGCGTCGATCTCGGGGAATTCCCGGATGGTGCCCGAGCCCCTGGGCCACTCCAGCGGGAAGGTGTTGCTGACGATCCGCTCCGGGGCGAAGTCCGTCTCCGCGGCGAAGACGGTGACTACCTTCCCGGATGACTGCCGGAAGCTGCCCAACGGAACGTAATCGGCCTCGGGCGGCGGGGTGCCGATCTCTTCGGTGAACTCACGCCGGGCCGCGGCGAGCGGGTCCTCCTGGTCCGTGTGGATGCCCTTCGGGATGGACCAGGACGCGGTTTTCTTGCGCGCCCAGTAAGGACCGCCCATGTGGGCGATCCAGACCTCCAGCCCGGCGCCGGTCCGGCGGTAGAGCAGCAGGCCCGCGCTGTGGACGGTCACTGGGCTGCCGGGTCCGCTTCGTTGCCGGTCCCGTGTTCCGGCGCGGCGTCCTTGAGCGCGGCCACGGCCGAACGCACCGCGTCGGGCATGGTGGTGGCCGGCCGCCCGATCAGGGATGCGAGCTGGCCGGAGGTGACCAGAAGGTCGCCGCGGGCAATGCCGACGTCGGAGTCGGCGAGGATGCCGGCGAAGTCCGCGGGGACCCCGAATCCGGCGAGCATCCCGGCGTAGTCCGCGGCAGGGAGGTCCTGGTAGGCCACAGGTTGTCCGGCCGCCGCGCTGATCTCGGCCGCCAGTTCCGCCATGGTGAAGGCCTGGTCGCCGCCGAGTTCATAGACCTTGCCGGCCTGGTCATCGGCCAGGAGCACGGCTGCGGCCGCGTCCGCGTAGTCGGCGCGGGCGGCGGCGCTGACCTTGCCGTCACCGGCGCTGCCGGCGAAGCCGCCCTGGGCCAGGGTGCCCGGCAGCTGTTCGGTGTAGTTCTCCAGGTACCAGCCGTTGCGCAGGAGGACGTGGGGTAGCCCGGATTCGGCGAGGAGCTTCTCGGTGGCCTGGTGTTCGGCGGCGAGCTTCATTTCCGTGCTGTCCGCGTTGGCGATGCTGGTGTAGGCGAGGAGTTCCACGCCCTCGGCCCGGGCGGCGTCGATGACGGTCCGGTGCTGTTCGAGGCGCTGGCCGACGGCGCTGCCGGAAATCAGCAGCACCTTCGACGCACCCTTGAGGGCCGCCGCGACCGACCCGGCGTCGTCGTAGTCCATGGCCCGGACCTGGACGCCGCGGCCGGCAAAATCATCCAGCTTGTCGACGGCGCGGCCGACGGCAACGAGCTCGCCTGCGGGGGCGCCTCGGCGGAGCAGGGCTTCCAGGACGAGGCGGCCCAGGTGGCCGGTGGCGCCGGTGACAACGATGCTCATGATGGTTCCTCTCGGGTGGTGTGCTCTTCCGAGGGCTTCAACAAGCGGGCGGCACCGGATCATCCCGGCGGCTCACGCAGTCCAACCATCCGGCCCGGGGGGGCGCCTGACCCGGGAGGCCGGGCCCGGGCCGCTACCAGTTCTGCGGGTCGTTGAGCCGGCACAACTGCGAACTGCACTGCCGGTCGCTGACCTGCCAGTCGGGTTGCCGGGCGGACGCCTGCCGCTGGTCGGTCCAGTTCGGAACCACCCGGGATCCGCACGCCGGACAGGGCGGCTCCACGTGGGCGCGTCGCTGTGCCTTATTCATATTTCCCCCAAGAAATGTTGAAACGTACCCGCCACGGTAGCAATAACTCCAGTGACGTTACAAAACCCGGGGGCGGGGGTGGGTCCTATGCGTCGTCGTCGGTGAGGCGGCGGAAGTCGCGGGAGAGATAGAACGCCAGTGCGGCGAAGTTGCCGCTGTCCACCGTAACCGCCACCGTGTTGCGGCCCTGTATCTGGAGGGTGTCGAGGCAGTGGCTCAGCAGTTCGTCGGCCAGGCCCTGGCGGCGGAAGTCGGGGTGGGTGAAGAGTTCGGCGATCACGGCGTCCCATTCCCCGTCGCTCCCGGGGGCCGGTTCGGTGACGATGATGGCCGCGGTCAGCTGGCCCTCTGGTCCGGTCAGGACGGCGGAGGCCTCGGGGAGGTGGGTGCCCTCCGCTCCGGCGAGGAGCGCGTCGATCCAGCCGGTGGCCCGCTCGGGCGGCTGGGGCAGGCTCTCCGCGTATGACTCGTGATACATCCGTGAGAGTTCGTCGACGTCGTCGGGCTTGATGGGGCGGAGGGGAACGCCGCGGCGGGTGGAGCCGCCGGCGGCCGTTTCAGCGGTGAGGACGAACAGGGGATTCACGGCGACCTGCACTCTCTCCTGGGCGGAGTCCGGGGATGCCCGGGCCGGGGCGGTGCGCTCCGGCCTTCCATCCAGACTGTACCGCCAATATTGCGCCCAGGTTTCGGGCCGGTGATATTTGTGGAGATCTTTCGGCTGCCCTGTAGCCCGGACACAGGAACGGCCCGGCGGCACAGGGGATTCCTGCGCCGCCGGGCCGTCTGCCGGCACGGTGGACGGGCCGCACGCGGCGGACCGTCCCGGGTGGAGGGTGTGCCTAGCTGAGCGTGGCCGTGTCGATGACGAAGCGGTAGCGCACGTCGGAGGCCAGAACCCGCTCGTAGGCCTCGTTGATCTTCTCGGCCGGGATGACCTCGATCTCGGCGCCCAGGTGGTGCTCGGCGCAGAAGTCCAGCATCTCCTGGGTCTGGCGGATGCCGCCGATCATGGAGCCTGCGAAGGAGCGCCGGCCGCCGATCAGGGCGAACGCGTTGACCGGCAGCGGCTCGGCGGGGGCGCCGACGTTGACCATGGTGCCGTCGAGGCGCAGCAGCTGCAGGTAGGAGCTGATGTCGAGCGAAGCGCTGACCGTGTTGATGATCAGGTCGAAGCTGCCGGCGAGCTCACTGAAGGTGTTCTCGTCGCTCGTGGCGTAGTAGTGGTCGGCGCCCAGCTTCAGGCCGTCTTCCTGCTTCTTCAGCGACTGCGAGAGCACGGTCACCTCGGCGCCCATGGCGTGGGCGATCTTGACGGCCATGTGGCCCAGGCCGCCCAGGCCGACGACGGCGACCTTCTTGCCGGGGCCCGCGTTCCAGTGCTTCAGCGGGGAGTAGGTGGTGATGCCGGCGCACAGCAGGGGAGCGGCGACGTCGAGCTCGATGCCCTCCGGGATCCGCACCACGAAGTCTTCGGTGACAACGACGTGGGTGGAGTAGCCGCCCTGGGTGATGGTGCCGTCACGGTCGACGGCGCCGTAGGTGCCGGTGTTGCCCTTGAGGCAGTACTGCTCTTCGCCGGCCTGGCAGTTCACGCACTCGCCGCAGGAGTTGACCATGCAGCCGACGCCGACGCGGTCGCCGACGGCGTGCTTGGTGACGGCGGAGCCGACCTCGGTGACGATGCCGGCGATCTCGTGGCCGGGAGCAAGCGGGTAGGACTGGGGGCCCCAGTCGCCGCGGACGGTGTGGATATCCGAGTGGCAGATGCCGGCGAACTTGATCTCGATCAGGACGTCATGGGGTCCGACGTCGCGGCGTTCGATCGTGGTGGGGACCAGGTCGCCGGTGGCGGACGGTGCGGCGTAAGCGTTAACGGTAAGCATGTATCTCCAGTGTGTATCTGTGATTCGTTAGCGGTCTGGGGAGAATCAACAACAGCTGCCGGCGGGGGATCAGCCCAGGGCTGCGCCGGAATGTGACCCCGGCCGGCGAACCGATCGGAGCCACAGTGGGAGACAACAGCGCCCCCGGCGGGATTGTTCCGCAGTGTGCTGATTAATTTTTCGTTTGAGTCCGACGCCGGCGCCGTGTGGAAGGCGGGTCAGGCGCGTCCGCGGGCCATGTCAGGGCGGACACGGACGAACTCGATCCGGTTGCCGGAGTTGGTCCGTGCCTTCGGTGTCCGGGAGAAGCCCTTCGCGTCCAGGTTGTTTCCGGCCCGGAACTCGGCCAGCGACCGGTCGTAGGCGGCGTTGAGGTCCCGTCCGGTGAACTCCGCGGTGGAGCCGTCGCTGAAGGTGATGGTGACGGGGGTGCCGGCCGGAAGGTGCCGAGGCATCCGGATGAAGCCCTCGTCGTCCTGCTGGAAGTGCATCAGGGGGTCTGCTCTCTGTGGGGGACAGGCTCAGCGCCAGCCCAGTTGCGGGGCGACGTGCTTGAGTACGGACTCGATGACGTGGGCGTTGTAGTCGACGCCCAGCTGGTTGGGGACGGTCAGCAGCAGGGTGTCGGCCGCGGCGATCGCCTCGTCGTCGGCCAGTTTGGCGGCGAGTTCGTCCGGGGCTCCGGCGTAGGAGCGGCCGAAGATCGCCCGGGTTTTTTCGTCGATGTTGCCGATCTGGTCCGAGCTGCGCCGGTCACGGCCGAAGTAGTGCCAGTCCCGCTCGTCCGTCAGGGCGAAGATGCTGCGGCTGACCGACACACGGGGTTCGCGCTGGTGGCCGGCGTCCTTCCAGGCCTGCCGGTAGAGCTCGATCTGTTCGGCCTGCTGGATGTGGAAGGGCTTGCCGCTCTCGTCGTCCTTGAGCGTGGAACTCTGCAGGTTCATGCCGAGTTTCGCGGCCCAGACCGCGGTGGCGTTGGACCCGGAGCCCCACCAGATCCGCTCACGGAGCCCCGCCGAGTACGGCTCAATCCGCAGCAGCCCCGGCGGGTTCGGGAACATCGGCCGGGGGCTCGGCGCGGCGAAGCCCTCGCCCTTCAGTACCTCGAGCAGCCGTTCGGTGTGGCGGCGGCCCATGTCGGCGTCGGATTCGCCGTCCGCCGGGGTGTAGCCGAAGTGCCGCCAGCCGTCGATGACCTGCTCGGGTGACCCGCGGCTGATGCCGAGCTGCAGCCGTCCGCCGCTGATCAGGTCCGCTGCCGCGGCGTCTTCGGCCATGTATAGGGGGTTCTCGTAGCGCATGTCGATGACGCCGGTGCCGATCTCGATGCGGCTGGTCCTGGCGCCGACCGCCGCCAGCAGCGGGAAGGGAGAGGCGTACTGCTGGGCGAAGTGGTGGACCCGGAAGTAGGCGCCGTCCGCGCCCAGTTCCTCGGCCGCGACGGCGAGGTCGATCGCCTGCAGGAGGGCGTCCGAGGCGCTGCGGGTGCCGGACTCCGGGTGGTCGGTCCAGTGGCCAAAGGACAGGAAACCAATGTTTTTCACACCAGCCCCAACGCGCCGCCGGGGGTTCCTATTCCGTCCGTCGGGCCGTTCTGCGGGTGGGGAACGGCGGCGTGCGGCCCGGTGCGCCGGGGCGGGGAGAATGGATGTGTGACTGCCCCCGCCAGGAATCCCCGCTTCCATCGCCATCCCTTTGACATGGGTGCCATCGGCGCGGGCCTGGTATTCGCCGGGTCCCTGGGAGAGCTAACCGGGGCGCTGGCGGCCGGTGGCCCCGGTGCTGCCGCGGTGGTAGAGGCGCCGCCGGGGACAGGAAAGACCACGCTGGTGCCCCCCTTGCTGGCGAACCTGGCACTGGCCGGCGACGCGGCCGCCGCCCCGAACGGGGCGCCCGCCCGGATCGTTGTCACCCAGCCCCGCCGGGTTGCCGCCCGCGCCGCAGCCCGCCGCCTCGCCGCCCTGGACGGCAGCCCGCTGGGGGAGCGGGTGGGCTACGCGGTACGCGGCGAGCGGCGGACCGGCCCGGACACGCTCGTGGAATTCGTCACCCCGGGGATCCTGCTGCGTCGCCTGCTCGCCGACCCGGGACTGGAGGGGACCGCCGCCGTCGTGCTGGATGAGGTGCACGAACGAGGGCTGGAGACGGATTTGCTGCTGGGCATGCTGGCCGAGGTGCGCCAGCTCCGCGGCGACCTGGCCCTGGTCGCAATGTCCGCCACCCTGGACGCGCGCCGCTTCGGCGAACTGCTTGGGGACGCCGAAGCCTCCCCGGCCGTTCCGGCGCCCGTCGTCGGCTGCCCCAGCGCGCTCCATCCGCTGGAGGTGCAGTGGGCGCCCCCGCCGGGACCGCGGCTGGACGCCCGCGGTGTGACGCGCTCCTTCCTGGACCACGTCGCGGACACGGCGGCCGCCGCCCACGCCGCCGCCCTCGCCGCCGGGGACGATCTCGACGCGCTCGTCTTCGTGCCGGGCGCCCGGGAGGTCACGCACGTGGCGTCCCGGCTGCGGGGACGGACGACGGCGGAGGTGCTGGAGCTGCACGGCCAGGCAGACCCCGCGACCCAGGACCGGGCGGTCTCCGGGCGCGTCTCCGGCGAACAGCCGCGGATCATCGTCAGCACCGCGCTCGCCGAATCATCCCTCACCGTCCCGGGCGTCCGCCTGGTGATCGACTCGGGCCTGGCCCGCGAACCGCGCCGCGACGCGGCCCGCGGCATGACCGGCCTGGTCACTGTGTCCTGTTCCCGGGCGTCTGCGGGCCAGCGGGCCGGCCGTGCCGCGCGTCTCGGCCCGGGCCGGGTGGTCCGCTGCTACGACGAGCGCAGTTTCGGTTCCGCCCCCGCGCACCCCACCCCCGAGATCTCGGTTGCGGACCTCACCGGGGCCGCGCTGGTGCTCGCCTGCTGGGGTTCCCCCGAGGGCCGCGGCATGGCCTTGCCGGATGCCCCGCCGGCCGCGGCGATGGCCGACGCCGTCGAGGTCCTGCGGGAACTGGGCGCCGTCGGACCCGACGGCCACGCCACCGGCCTCGGCCGCACCCTGGCACGCATCCCCGCCGACCCGCGGCTGGGCCGCGCGCTCCTGGAG
>NZ_JBFBKP010000036.1:0-41440 GCF_040702285.1 Arthrobacter sp. NPDC080086 | reverse complement strand
AGGCGGTCCCATGTCCAAATCAAGCGAACGGGGTGCCGTCGCAGTGGAGTTCGCCCTGCTGGCCCCGGTCCTGGTCATGATCCTGTTGGGAATCATGGAATTCGGCCGCGCCTACAACGTGCAGATCGCTCTCTCCAGCGCGGCCCGCGAAGGCGTCCGGGTAATGGCCATCAATAACAACAGCACCGCCGCCAAAACGGCAGTCAAAAACGCTGCTGCCGCATTGCAGCCGGCCCTGGCTGATACCAACATCACCATCAGCCCCACCCCCTGTACGTCCGGTGCGCAGGTCACGGTCAAGATCACCTACACGCTCTCCACCTTGACCGGCATTGCCGGGCCGTTCCCGATGGAAGGCAAAGGAGTCATGCTGTGCGGAGGTTAGCTGGTCCGGTCCCTAGCGCGAACCGTGAGCGCGGCGGGATCGCCATCATGGTTGCGATTCTGATGGTGGTTCTGCTGGGTTTCGGCGCGCTGGCTGTCGACGTTGGCATGCTGTACGCCGAGCGAACCCAGCTTCGTAACGGTTCCGACGCCGCCGCGCTGGCCGTTGCGCAAAAGTGCGCCAAGGACATCAACGACGCCGACTGTTCCACCACTTCGGTGCTGGCACAGGGGCTGGCTAACGGCAATGCCGGCGACGGGCTAAGCAATATCAAGTCGCTGCTCTTGGACAAGACAAACCGCACTGTCACGGTCGCCGCCGGATCCCAGGAAGCGGGCAAGGCGCCCAACCAGGTTTCATTGTTTTTGGCCCGCGCCCTCGGCTATAGCTCCGCCGAGGTCTATGCCACGTCGAGCGTCACCTGGGGCAGTCCGATCAAGGGCCCAATGCCTTTCCCGGTCGCCTTCTCGATCTGCCAGGTGCAGGGACACGTCGACGGCACGCTGCAACTGCTGCAGGACCACGGCAGCAACGCCAACCCGGACTGCAACTACGGACCCTCCGGAGCCGCCGTGGCCGGCGGCTTTGGTTGGCTGGTCAGCGATCCTGGCGTGTGCGGCGGGCTGATCGACCTCGCAGCGGCCGAGAGCGGGAGCGACCCGGGCAACAATTCCCCATCCATCTGCGCCGCCACGCTGAACAGCTGGGCCGCCGACATCACCGCCGGCAAGGACGTCATCGTTTTGCTTCCCGTTTTCAACCGCGTCACCGGTACCGGCAACAGCGCCATCTACGGCCTGACGACGTTCGCCGCGTTCAAGGTCAAGGGCTGGAAGTTCAGTGGCAACAGTACGCTCCCGGACACCTTCCAAAATACGACGCCGACCGTCACCGCTGCCGTGGCCTGCGACGGCAACTGTCGCGGCATCATTGGCAGCTTCATCAAATACGTTTCCCTGGCGGATGGCTTCACCTTGGGTCCCGTCGACGCCAACGGCGCCACAATAGTCCGCCTTACCCAGTAGCACTTTGTACCTCGCCATCCCCCTCACCGGTTCAGGAGCAGTTTTTGAAGTCACGCTTATTGGCAGGCGTCGCGGCAGTCGTTCTCGCCATTGTCGGCGCCGTCCTCGTTATCAGCTACGCCCAGGGCGCGGACAGCCGCGCCGTCCAGGACCTAAACCCCGTCAGTGTCCTGGTAGTGCAGAAGACCGTCCCCGCCGGCACGCCGACCGCGAGTCTGCAGGCCTTCCTCGCAACCCAGGAGCTGCCCGGCACGGCCGTCTCGAAGTCGGCCCTGAAGAATCTTGATGGCCAGGGCGGCAAAGTGACCTCCGCGGAGCTGCTGCCGGGCGAGCAGCTGGTGGCGGAGCGGCTGATCCAGCCCGAGGAACTGAAGACCAGCGGCGCCGTCGATGTTCCCAAGGGTCTCCAGGAAGTCTCCTTCCAGCTAGAGCCGCAGCGAGTGGTCGGCGGCCGCATAGCTGCCGGTGACCACGTCGGTGTATTCATCAATCTCAAAAACGGCGGAATCGAGGGCAAAAGCGACAAGGAGACCACACAGCTAACTGTCCACAAGGCCCTCGTCACTGCTGTACAACGAGCCCCGGTCGCCACGCCCAGCCCCCAGCCTTCGCCAAGCGGCCCCTCGGCACCCACCGCCGACACCTCGTTGCCAGTCGGCTCAATGATCGTGACCGTGGCGGTCAACGATGTGGACGCGACGAAGATTGTCTACGCCTCCAACTTCACCGAAGTGGCGAGCATTTGGCTGAGCCGGGAACCGCTCGACGCCACGGACAGCGGCCGTCCCGGGATCATCACCCGTCCGGAGGTATACAAGTGAGCCGCTTCGTCCTCATCTCCCCCAACACCGACTTCGACGCGCGGCTTCGGCGGGCCGTCGGCGGCGGACTGACAGGCGGCGTCCAGACTTTTGCCGCCGTCGACCCCGCCAACCCGGGCGAACTCTTCGCCAAGCTGGACCAGGAACGCCCGGAGGTGCTGATCCTCGGACCCGATGTCCCGGCCGAGGACGCGCTCCGGCTCGCCACGGTCTTCGACGTCCAACTGCCCGAACTCAGCGTCATCCTGGTCGGGGAGGCGGACCCCGACGTCGTCCTGCTCGCCATGCGCGCCGGCATCCGCGACGTCCTTAGCCCCTCCGCGGACCCGGCACAGATCCGGGTGCTGCTGGAGCGGGCCTGCCAGTCCTACGCCAGCCGCAACC
The DNA here is from genome assembly GCF_040702285.1 of Arthrobacter sp. NPDC080086. Lineage (NCBI taxonomy): Bacteria > Bacillati > Actinomycetota > Actinomycetes > Micrococcales > Micrococcaceae > Arthrobacter > Arthrobacter sp. NPDC080086. Next base: position 38,825 of record NZ_JBFBKP010000036.1, on the reverse strand, counting down.
GCACCGCCGCGGTGCAAAACCCGGACGCCCCGCGCGGCCTGGTGATCGGGGTCTTCTCCCCCAAGGGCGGCGTCGGCAAAACCACCATCGCCACCAACATCGCCATCGGTCTGGGAAAGGTCGCACCGATGAGCGTCGTCGTGGTGGACCTGGACCTGCAGTTCGGCGACATCGCCTCAGGCCTTTACCTCAACCCCGAACACACCGTCACGGACGCCGTTTCTGCCTCCGCCAGCCAGGATTCCCTGGTCCTCAAGGCCTTCCTCACCGTGCACCCCAGCAGCATCTACGCGCTGTGCGCTCCGCGGACCCCGGTGGAGGCGGACAGCATCACCCCCCAGCAGGTCAGCCGCCTGATCGCCCAGCTTGCCGAGCAGTTCCAATACGTCGTCATCGACACGGCGCCCGGGCTGCCGGAGGTGGGGCTGGCAGCGCTGGAGCAGTGCACCGATGTCGTCTGGGTCAGCGCCATGGACGTCCCCAGCATCCGCGGCCTCCGCTCCGGCCTGGACATCCTCCGCCGGCTGGACCTGCTGCCCGAGACCCGGCACGTCGTGCTGAACATGGCCGATGCGAAGTCCGGCCTCAGCGTCCAGGACGTGGAGGCCACCATCGGCGCCCCGGTGGACGTGAGCATCCCCCGGTCCAAGGCCGTGGCCTACTCCACCAACCGCGGTATCCCCGTCCTCCAGGACGCCCGGCGGGACCCCGCCGTGAAGGGGTTGCGGCAGCTGGTCGCCCGGTTCGATCCGGCCTGGCGTGCCAAGGCCCAAAAGAAACTGCACCGAAGGGTGGTCGTCTAAATGAAACTCTCCGAACGCCTCTCGGCGGCAGAGGGCGGCCACGTCCCGGCAGCCCCGCAGCCGGCTCCCCCGGCGCCGCACTTGTCCCCTGCCCACGGTCATCCGCTGCCGACGCAGATCGGGGGCGGCTCCGCCCTCGACGCTGCTTCCGGGCACACTGCAACGGAACGCCACGAGCCCTCCCGCCTCTCCGCGGCGGCGCCGTCGCACGCCCTCGGTGAGCACCACGACGGCGGCCGCGGAGCCCAGCCAGTTGACGCCTTCGCCGCACTCAAGGAACGTGCCGCCACCGCCCTGTTCGAGCGGATGGGGACCCGCTTCAGCGACTCCGCCGTGAAGGAGGAAGAGCTGCGGGCTACCGCCCGGGACGAACTGATCCGCATTGTCGACGCCGAACAGGTCCCGCTGTCCGCAGAGGAACGCGGCCGGCTGGTCCGCGACGTCGCCGACGACGTCCTCGGCTACGGGCCGCTCCAACGGCTCCTGGACGACCCGGCCGTTACCGAAATCATGGTCAACCGGATGGACCAGATCTACGTGGAACGCAAGGGTCAGCTCACGCTCACGGACTCGCGGTTCAGCTCCGAGGAGCACCTGCGCAAGGTGATTGAGCGGATCGTTTCCAAGGTGGGCCGCCGCATCGACGAGTCCTCGCCCCTGGTGGACGCCCGACTCGAGGACGGCTCCCGCGTCAATGCCGTCATCCCGCCGCTGGCCGTCGGCGGGTCCTCGCTTACCATCCGTAAATTCAGCAAGATCCCCCTGACGGTGCAGAACCTGATCGAGTTCGGCACGCTCACCCCGGAGATGGCAGAGCTGCTCAACGCCTGCGTCCGGGCCAAGCTGAACATCATCGTCTCCGGCGGCACCGGTACCGGCAAGACCACCCTGCTCAACGTCCTGTCCTCCTTTCTGCCCCACGACGAGCGGATCGTCACCATCGAGGACGCCGTGGAACTGCAGATCCAGCAGGAACACGTGGTGCGGCTGGAGAGCCGTCCCCCGAACACCGAGGGCAAGGGCGAGGTCACTATCCGCGACCTGCTCCGCAACTCCCTGCGTATGCGGCCGGACCGGATCGTCGTCGGCGAGGTCCGCGGTGGCGAGTCCCTGGACATGCTCCAGGCCATGAACACCGGCCACGACGGATCACTGTCCACCGTCCACTCCAACTCCCCCAGGGACGCCGTCGCCCGCTTGGAGACGCTGGTCCTGATGGCCGGGATGGACCTGCCCCTGCGCGCCATCCGCGAACAAATCGCCTCCGCGGTGAACCTGATCGTGCAGATCTCCAGGCTCCGTGACGGCTCCCGGCGCATCACCCACGTCACCGAGGTCCAGGGCATGGAAGGGGACATCGTCACCCTCCAGGATGCCTTCGTCTTCGACTACTCCGCCGGCGTCGACGCCCATGGACGCTTCCTGGGCAAACCGGTGGCCACAGGCATCCGCCCCCGCTTCATCGACCGCTTCGAGGACCTCGGCATCTTTGTCTCGCCGAGCGTGTTCGCGACGCCGCTGGCCCCCGCCGGACGGGGGTGACCCGGACCGTGACTCTGTACGCCGGCGTCGCCCTCCTGGTCGCCGCCATCCTGCTCCTCGCCGTCGCCGTCGTGGCCCCCGGTGCGTCCCGGGTACCCCTGGACCGACGGCGGCCGGTACAGGTCGCCGCGGAGTCCTCCCTCAGCCGCTTCGCCGGATCCGCCGCGGGCCTGGCCGAGGGCTTCTTCGCACGCCGCAAGGTCCGGCTCTTCAACCGGGAGGCCCTCGAGCAGGCCGGTCTCCGCCTGGGACAGGGGGACTTCTACGTGCTGCTGCTCTCCGGCGCACTCGTCGGAGCCCTGGCCGGCCTCCTGGTGGGCGGCCCCCTCCTGGCGGTCCTCCTGGTCCTTCTCGCTCCGGTGGCGGGTCACCTGGTCCTCACCTTCCTCGCCGGCCGCCGCCGTTCCCGGTTCGATGACCAGCTCGGCGACACCCTGCAGCTGCTCTCCGGCGGCCTGCGCGCCGGGCACAGCATCCTGCGGGCCATCGACGCGGCTGGCAACGAATCCCAAAGCCCCACCGCCGAAGAGATGCGCAGGATCATCACGGAAACCTCGCTGGGCCGTGACCTGCTCGACTCCCTGACCGACACCGCGGACCGGATGCAGAACGAGGACTTCGTCTGGATCGCCCAGGCCATCCAAATCAACCGCGAGGTCGGCGGCAACCTGGCGGAAGTCCTCGACCAGGTCAACGAGACCATCCGCGAGCGCAGCGAGATCAAGGGCCACATCAAGTCCCTCGCCGCCGAAGGCAAATTCTCCGCCTACATCCTGATGGCCATGCCCGTGGGCATCGTGCTCATGCTGATGCTGGTCAACCCCGGCTACATGAACGTCATGTTCACCAACCCGCTCGGCTGGGGCATGATCGCCGCGTCCGTCATCCTGATGACCATCGGCGGTCTGTGGATGCGCAAGATTATCGACCTGAAGTTCTGAGGCCGCCGTGAACGCCATCCTCCTCGCCGGGCTGCTGCTGATCTGCCTGCCCCTGTCCTACCTGTCCTGGTCCGTGCTCTCGGTGGACCGGAAATCCCAGCGCGCCATCCGCCAGATGCTCGCCCTCGGTACCGCACCCGTAGAGGCCACCGAGACGCGCAAACGTGACGTGCTGGAGCGGCTGGGTCGCCGCCTCACTCCCCCGGCTTACGTGCGCAAACTCGACCACCTGCTGGCCCTCGCCGGCCGGCCGGCGTCGCTGCCCTTGGGCCGGGTGCTCGCCGCGAAGCCGCTGCTCGGCGCCGTCGGTGCCCTGCTGGGGCTGTGGTTCGCCAGCGCCCCCGCGCCCATGCTCAAGCTCGTGGGACTCTTCGTGATACTGCTGGGCTACTTCATCCCAGATCTGCTGCTGTACAGCAAGGGCCAGGAGCGTCAAAAGGCCATGCAACTGGAGTTGCCCAACACGCTGGACCAGATGCTGATCTCCGTCGAGGCGGGCCTGGGCTTCGAGGGCGCCATGGCCCGGGCCGGAGAGAACGGCAAGGGACCCCTGGCGGAGGAATTGGTCCGCACTCTGCAGGACATGCAGGTGGGTCGCAGCCGCCGCGAGTCGTATCAGGCCCTCTCCGAGCGCACCAGCATCCCCGAACTCCGCAGCTTCGTCCAGGCCGTGGTGCAGGCGGACACCTATGGCATCGCCATCAGCCGCGTGCTCAGGATCCAGGCGAAGGTCATGCGCGTCAAGCGCCGGCAACGGGCCGAGGAGAAGGCCATGAAACTGCCCGTGACCATCCTGTTCCCGCTGCTGTTCTTCATCTTTCCGGTGCTTTTCATCGCCATCCTGGGCCCCGCGGTTATCAACGCGATCAACACCTTCAGCGGCCACTGACGCCGCGCGTGGCGGGCGCCTTCGGGCCCGACAAGGTTCCCCTCAGGGTTTGCGCAGGATCATCGGGCGCCCGGACGGCCGCCCGGTCAAGCGGGTACCGTAGTGCCATGTCTCTTTCAGCTGCCATCCCCGAAAACCCGGCGTCGGGGGCCGCGACCACTGCCGTCACGTCCGACGACGGCGCGCGGCCGGGGCCCGCGGCGGCACCCCTGATGGACCCGGGAGCCCTCCAGGACTTGGGCGAACAGCTCAACAGTGCGACGGTCGCGCGAGGCTTTGCCCGCGACTACGCCCTGATGTGGGAGCAGCGCTACGCCTCCCTGGCTGATTCTCTGACGCGCCGGGACGCGACGGCTGCCCTCGACGCCGTGCTGAGCGTGAAGACCTCGTCCTCGATGGTCGGCGGCCTGCGCCTGGCCGCCCTGGCCACGGAGCTGGAAGGCCTGGTCAGGGAAGGCCTGTTGGCGGAGGCCGAGGGCAGGCTCGGCGAGGTCGCGTCCCGGGGCCGGGAAACCGTCCAGGAACTGCAGTTCAGCTACATCCTGATGGAGTGCTAGGGCTGCGCAGGCGCGAGCCGGTAGCCCACACCCCGGACGGTCTGCAGCCAGCGGGGCTGCACGGCGTCCTCGCCCAGTTTCCGGCGCAGGTTGCCGATGTGGACCTCGACGGCGCGCTCGTCGGAATCGCTGATGTACGCGTCGGCCCGGTAGTACTCCCCCCGTACCACGCGGACCAGGTCCGTCTTGGACCGGACCGCGCCGGCGCCCTTGAGGAGCGCATGCAGCAGGTCGAATTCGCTGCGGGTCAGGGAGAGCGGCTCGCCGTCGACCGTCACGGAGCGCATGTCCGGGTTCAGCGACAGCCCGTTGTGGCGCAGCACGTTGTCCGGCGCCGGTGCAGGCGCCGCCACGGCTCCGCCGTTGTCCCGGCGTGGGCGGCGCATCATGGCCGCCACGCGGGCGCGGAGTTCGCGCGGCCGGAAGGGCTTGGTGAGGAAATCGTCCGCACCCGTGTGGAGTGCGGTCAGGGTGTCGAGTTCGTCGGTGCGGGCCGTGAGCATGACGACGTATGCGTCGCTGAACTGGCGGATGCGGCGCAGGACCTCAAAGCCGTCAATGTCCGGCAGTCCCACGTCCAGGGTGACCACCTGGGCATCCTCGCGGCGGACGACGTCGACGCCTTCGCGGCCCTCGGATGCGGAATGCACCTCGAAGCCCGCCTGCCGCAGCACGGCCTCGACGAGGTTCCGCACATCGGCGTCGTCTTCTACGACCACGGCCACGCCCAGGTCTGTCATGCCACCCTCACATCCGCTGCAGTTCCGCTTCCACCGCCGCCACCGGCCCGGGGTACCTCCGTCAGGCGGGGCGCCGCCGCGCCAAAGACCCGCAGCACGTCCTGCCACCATACCCAGCCGGGGACCGAATCCCGGGCTCCGGCACATTTTTGTTCAGCAATCTTCGTATGTTTTATGTCAATTTATTTTGACACAACTGTAAACTCAAGCTTCGTGAGAGGAGCGTTGGTCTTTGGGTGAGTGGCGGCTGGTTCATGACGTGCGGGTGCCCCGCCGCCCGACCATCCTGCACACCCGGCTCCGCGTCCTAACCTCTCAGCTTCCCCTCACTCTGCTGCTGACCGCCGGCCTCGCTGCGGCACCCTCGGCGTGGGACCTGCACCTCTACAGCGGCTGGGGCCAGGCCGCCGTCGCCGCCCACGCCGCGCTCTTCCTTGCCTGCCTGGTGGTCCCTTGGGAGCGCCTCCCGCCCCTGGCAACCCTGTGGATTCCGGTGCTTGATCTCGCCGCCATCGGACTGAGCCGGGTCGCCGCGGCCGAGGAGTTGCCGGGCCTCGGGGTGTTGTCCGTCCTGCCTGTGGTCTGGCTCGCCTCTTCCCGGCTCTCCCCCGCCATCACCGCCGCCCTGAGCTTCTTCGGCCCGCTGCTGGCCGGCCTCCCGTGGTTCTTCGACGCCGGCCCCGACGACAGCCCCGGCCGGATCGCCACCGTCGCCCTGCTGTCCCTGACCACCCTGGCCGTGGCGGTGGCCATGGAATTCGTCAAGGGCCAGCTTGCCCGCCAGCAGCGCCGTGTGGACTCGAAGGAAGCACAGCTGCAGGCGCTGCTGGCCGAGAGCCGGGAGCGGGAGCGGCTGTTGAACACCATCCTGGACACGGTGGACGTGGGGATCGTGGCCGTCGACGCCGAGGGGCGGCGGCTGCTCACCAACAGCTGGCAGAGCCGGCTCGAGGCGGGCGCCGCGCCGCAGGGGGCCAGCACCGCCGTGCACCGCGGCTGGGAGGACCACCTGCTGCTGACCGGGGCGGACCAGCGGACCCCGCTCCAGCCCGAACGGCGGCCCATCCGGCGTGCCATGGCAGGGGAATCCTTTGCCGACCACCTGGTCTGCTTCGGCGGTGCCCCCGCCGGCCGGGTGGTCTCCACTGGCGCCCGGCCGCTACGCGACGACGATGGCGGCTTCGGCGGCGCCGTCGTGGTCTACAACGAGGTCACGGGGCTGGTGAATGCCCTGGCCGCCAAGGACGACGTCGTCGCCACCGTCTCGCACGAATTCCGGACGCCCCTGACCTCCATCATCGGCAACCTGGACCTTGTCCTCGGCGAGGAGCTGCCGCCGTCCGTGCTGCGCCGCATTGAGGTGGCCCAGCGCAACGCCGAGCGGCTGCTGGCCCTGGTCTCCGACCTGCTGGTTACCGCCAGCGCCGCCGTCCAGCTGCAGCCCCGCCGCACCGACCTCGCCGGGCTGGTGGAGGCCAGCATCGGCTCCGCCCAGGCCCACGCGCAAGCGGCCCGGGTGTCCCTGTCGATGGAGGCCCGGGAGCCGTTGTGGGCGAACGTCGATCCGCTGCGCATCAGCCAGGCCCTCGACAACCTGGTCTCCAACGCCATCAAGTACTCGCCCGACGGCGGATCCGTGACGGTCTCCGGCTGCGCCGCGGAGGGCCGCGTGGTCCTCCAGGTCCGGGATACCGGGATCGGGATGACCGCCGCCGACGCCGACAGGGTGTTCACCCGCTTCTTCCGCAGCCCGGCGGTGCGCGACGGTGCCATCCCCGGGGCCGGGCTGGGACTGTCCATCACCAAGGCGATCGTGGAGGGACACGGCGGGTCCATCACCTGCCGCACCCGCCCGGGCCACGGCAGCACCTTCACCGTCGAATTGCCGGCGGACGGGCCGCCGCGCTCCTTCTAGCCGCGGCCTGCCAACCGAAGATCGGGAGCCGCCGGGGAAAGGCGCTACTCGCGCCGGGCGCGGGTCAGCTCCGCCCGGGCCAACAGCCCTTCCGCCGAGGGGTAGGCCACCTCTTCCAGGATGAGCGGGTGCGGCGGGGCCAGGACGGAGCGTGCGTCCCGCTGCCGGGCCAGCAGCCGTTCGTAGAGCCAGCCCGGGGGCTGCTCGGCGGCGCCGACGAACAGAGCCGAACCGATGAGGGCCCGGACCTGGTTGTGGCAGAAGGCATCCGCCTGGATGGTCGCGACGATGACGCCGTCGGCCCCGCGGGTGAACTCGAAGCGCTGCAGCTCGCGGATAGTGGTGGCGCCCTCCCGCGGCTTGCAGTAGGAACGGAAGTCCTGCAGCCCCAGCAGCGGCGCGGCGCCCTCGTTCAACAGGTCGGTGTCCAGGGCCGTCTTGTGCCAGAGCGTGGCGTGCCGGGTGACAGGGTCCCACCGCGGTGTGCCGTCGGCGATCCGGTAGCTGTAGCGGCGCCAGAGCGCGCTGAAGCGGGCGTCAAAGCCTTCCGGCGCCAGCGCCGCGCGGTGTACCTCGACGGCCCCGGCGAGGTCCCCCATGCCCCGGCGGAGGGCGCCGCGGAGCCGGCGCAGCAACGCCGCGGCCGGATCCAGCCCGGCGCCGCGCGGGAGCCCGGCCCATTCGGCGGCAGCCATGTCGAAGTGCACCACCTGGCCGCGCGCGTGCACGCCGGCGTCGGTCCGTCCAGCCACGGTGACCCGGACCGGACGGCGCAGCAACAGGGCCAGGGCCTCCTCCAGGACGCCCTGGACGGTGCGCAGGCCGGGCTGGAGCGCCCAGCCGCTGAACGGCGCCCCGTCGTAGGAGAGGTCCAGCCGGATACGCAAAAACCCGCCGTCCCCGGTAAGGGGGACAGCGGGTTCGTGCTCGTTCATAGACCTAAGTCTATAAGAAGGCGGTCAGCGAATTACTTCGCTTCCTTCTCGGTCTCGGCGGGAGCTTCCTCGGCGGCCGGAGCCTCTTCGGTTGCTGCTGCCTCGGCCTCGGGGGCCTCTTCGGTCTCAGCGGCTTCGGTCTCGGCAACCGGAGCAGCCTCGTCCTTCTTGTCGGCGTCGCGCTTGGCGGCGGTGGTGGCCTCGGCAACCACGGCCTGCTTGGCGGAAACCGGCTCCAGGACCAGCTCGATGACAGCCATGGGGGCGTTGTCGCCCTTACGGTTGCCGATCTTGGTGATGCGGGTGTAGCCGCCGTCGCGGTTCTCCATCGCCTGCGCGATGTCGGTGAACAGCTCGTGGACGACGCCCTTGTTGCTGATCAGGCCCAGCACGCGACGGCGGGAAGCCAGGTCGCCGCGCTTGGCGAAGGTCACCAGACGCTCGGCGTACGGCTTCAGGCGCTTGGCCTTGGTCACCGTGGTGGTGATGCGCTTGTGCTCGAACAGTGCGGCAGAGAGGTTCGCGAGCATGAGGCGCTCGTGAGCCGGGCCGCCTCCGAGGCGCGGACCCTTAGTGGGGGTAGGCATAACTATTTCTCCTCATATGGAAGCCTGCGGACCGTGCACGCTGCGGTGCGTCCGGCCCGCCGGCCAAGATCTGTTTTAGAGCTCGTCGTCGCTGAACGCGGCGTCGTCCTCTTCGATGGCTGCGGCACGGGCTGCAAGGTCGAAACCGGGAGGGGAGTCCTTGAGGGACAGACCCAGCTCAACAAGCTTTGCCTTGACCTCGTCGATGGACTTCGCACCGAAGTTACGGATGTCCATCAGGTCAGCCTCGGAGCGGGCAACGAGTTCACCCACGGTGTGGATGCCCTCACGCTTGAGGCAGTTGTAGGAACGGACGGTGAGGTCCAGATCCTCGATCGGCAGTGCCATGTCCGCTGCCAGGGCAGCGTCCGTCGGCGACGGGCCGATCTCGATACCTTCAGCTGCGGTGTTCAGCTCGCGGGCCAGACCGAACAGTTCCACCAGGGTGGTACCGGCCGAGGCAACGGCATCGCGCGGGGCGATGGCCGGCTTGGTCTCGACGTCGACAATCAGCTTGTCGAAGTCGGTGCGCTGCTCGACACGGGTAGCTTCCACGCGGAAGGTCACCTTCAGCACCGGCGAATAGATCGAGTCGACCGGGATGCGGCCGATCTCGGAGTCGCCGGACTTGTTCTGAGCTGCCGACACGTAGCCGCGGCCGCGCTCGATGGTCAGTTCGAGTTCGAACTTGCCCTTCGAGTTCAGCGTGGCGATGTGCAGATCCGGGTTGTGGAATTCGACGCCGGCCGGCGGAGCGATGTCCGCGGCGGTGACGACTCCCGGGCCCTGCTTGCGCAGGTAAGCGACAACCGGCTCATCGTGCTCGGAGGAAACCGACAGGTTCTTGATGTTCAGGATGATCTCGGTGACATCTTCCTTGACACCCGGAACCGTGGTGAACTCGTGCAGCACGCCATCGATCCGGATGCTCGTGACAGAGGCACCGGGGATGGAGGAGAGCAGGGTACGGCGGAGGGAGTTACCGAGGGTGTAGCCGAAGCCCGGTTCCAGCGGTTCGATGATGAAGCGGGAACGGTTTTCGGAGACGACCTCTTCGGAGAGGGTGGGGCGCTGTGCAATGAGCACTTAGGTTTCCTTTCGGCGAGCATCCGCTATATGACGCAACACAGGTGGTGGAAAGATCGGTCTAATGGCTTAACGCCGCGGCGCTTGCCCGGACCGGCGACGGTCCGGGCAAGCACGGCAAAGCACTAGACGCGGCGGCGCTTCGGCGGGCGGCAGCCGTTGTGGGCGCTGGGGGTGACGTCCTGGATGGAGCCAACCTCGAGGCCAGCAGCCTGCAGCGAACGGATGGCGGTCTCGCGTCCCGAGCCCGGTCCCTTGACGAAAACGTCAACCTTGCGCATGCCATGCTCTTGGGCGCGCTTGGCAGCGGCCTCGGCGGCCATCTGAGCGGCGAACGGAGTGGACTTACGCGAGCCCTTGAACCCAACCTCACCGGACGAGGCCCAGGAGATGACAGCACCGGACGGGTCCGTGATGGACACGATGGTGTTGTTGAACGTGCTCTTGATGTGCGCCTGGCCCAGCGCGATATTCTTCTTGTCCTTCTTACGCGGCTTGCGAACCGCGCCACGAGTCTTCGGGGGCATTATTTCTCCTACAGAAAGTTATTTGGGGGAAGCGAACGCTGTCGGCCCACAAATGCCTGGTTCCCTGCAATCGCGAAGCGATCTCAGGGGGCACATGGGTTTTAGCGTCCGGCCTTCTTCTTGCCGGCGACGGTGCGCTTCGGGCCCTTGCGGGTACGAGCGTTGGTCTTCGTACGCTGACCGCGTACGGGCAGGCCCTTGCGGTGACGCAGGCCTTCGTAGCTGCCGATCTCGACCTTGCGGCGGATGTCGGCGGCTACCTCGCGGCGAAGGTCACCCTCAACCTTGTAGTTGCCTTCGATGTAGTCACGCAGCTGAACCAGTTCGGCGTCGGTCAGGTCCTTGACCCGAACGTCGGCGCTGATGCCGGTGGCAGCCAGGGTTTCGTGTGCACGGGTCTTGCCCACGCCGTAGATGTAAGTAAGCGCAATTTCCAGCCGCTTTTCGCGGGGAATGTCTACGCCAGCGAGACGAGCCATAGTGGCGGTACTCCTTGAATAAACCGGAGGTCGTAGGCAGTACACCCGCACGGTGTGTGCGGCCCCAGCCTCCGACCGGGGGTTAGCTGTCCGGACTCGTTGGTGCTCAATGTCCCAGATCAGCTTGTGCTGCCCTTTATTTACTTGCGTGGGTTAGCAACCCGGGGTTCTCCGAAGGGGAGAATTAGCCCTGGCGCTGCTTGTGGCGCGGGTTCTCGCAGATCACCATGACCCGGCCATTACGGCGGATCACTTTGCACTTTTCGCAGATCTGCTTGACGCTCGGCTTGACCTTCATGGCGTTCCTTTGCGTGTTGCAGTGGTCAGCTGGCCCGGACCCTGGCTGATGCCACGGCCGTCCAGTGGTTATTTGTAGCGGTAGACGATACGACCACGTGTCAGGTCGTAAGGGCTCAGTTCCACCACTACGCGGTCCTCGGGGAGGATCCGAATGTAGTGCTGTCGCATCTTTCCAGAGATGTGTGCCAGAACGATGTGCTTGTTGGTGAGCTCAACGCGAAACATCGCGTTGGGCAGCGCCTCGGTCACAACGCCCTCGATCTCAATGACCCCGTCCTTCTTGGCCATACCCTCCGCTAACTGTTGTTGCCGCGGCACCCCGGTTTGCACCGGATGCGGCCGCGAACGTTTGTGATTTCTTGCTTGCCTCCCGGCTACCGCTCCCCAAAAGGGCACAGCAGGGCAGACAACCAACAGTCAACATTACGGCATCGAAGGCCGAATGTTAAATCCAGTCATGCTAGCGCACTCAGCGACGGTATGCACGAAACCGGCCCGCCGGGGTGGTCTCGTCGACCGCGGCGTCGACCCCGTCCAGGATCGCCAGGCGCACGGCGTCCGCCGCCGCGCTCTGCAGCGTGATCAGGCTCAGCTGCCGCGCCGCGTCGGTGTCGCGGTCCAGCGCGAGGGCGCCCGTGGCGAGGCAGAAGACCGTGTCCCCGTCGGCCAGGGTATGGCTCGGGTTCAGCGCCCGTGCCAGGCCGGCATGCGCCGCCGAGGCCGTGCGCTTGCACTCGGCCTTGTCCAGGATGGCGTTCGTGGCGACGACGACGAGGGTCGTGTTGAGGGGCGGCAGCTGCGGCGCTTGCGCGCCCTCCGGGCCGTGGCTGGCTTCCGCCGGCACGGGCGCAACCCTCTGCGTGCTCGCTCCTTCGTCGCTTAGACGCACGCTGCCGGGTTCCACCCGCGTCGGCGATGTGCCAAAAGGTAACCCCAGCGCGTTTACTACGGCTATGGCCCCTACGACGACGCCGTTGTCCAGGGTGATGGAGGCTGTGCCAACTCCCCCTTTGTAGGATCCCCGGCCGATCAGGGCTCCGGTGCCGGCGCCGACGTTGCCGCGTTCGACGTCGTGCCCTTCCGGACGGGCGGCGGCGTCCGCGGTAGCCGCGTAGCCCATGGCCGCGTCCGGGCGGGCGCCGAAGTCGCCGCCCCGGCCCAGGTCGAAGATCGCCGCGGCGGGCACGATCGGAACCACCCCGCCGGGGACGGCTAATCCCCTCCCCTGCTCCTCGCACCACCGCTGCGCACCGTGAGCGGCGGCAAGGCCGAACGCGCTGCCGCCGGTGAGGACGACGGCGTCGACCGTGGCCGTCAGGGTGGTGGGGTCCAAGGCGTCGGTCTCGTGGGTGCCGGGTCCGCCGCCGCGGACGTCGACCGAGCCGGTGGTCCCGGTTGGCGGCAGCACCACCGTCACCCCGCTCAGCCAGCCCCCGCCGCGGCGGCCCGCATGGCCCACCTTGATCCCCGGTACATCCGTGATCCCCGTCATGGCTCCATTGTGCGCCGGGCCGGGCGGAATTGGTGCCCGGTTTGCCAATCCGAGCATCCCTGACCACAGGCGAACGGTGTGGAATACTGCAACCAACAGAAGGTAAACGGGCAAGGAAGCCTGGCATAACAAAGCTCTGACGGGGCCTTGTGCGGGGTTCCACCCATCAAGTGTGTGATGAAGTGTATGTTGATCCCCCGCCCGAACGCCTGCCAGTGGCAGGCCTGGATCCGTTAGAGACGCACCATGACAAGACAATTGACTGACAGGCCTGCGGCTACCGCCGCGGCCGTCGCACCGGCCCGGCGCAGGGGACGCTGGTCCGCCAGGACCCGCCGGGACTTCTTCGTATTTCTCGCGCTGGCACTGCCCAACCTGGCCCTGATCGCGGTGTTCACCTATCTGCCGCTGATCAACAACATCTACTACTCGACGCTGGACTGGACGCTTGGCTCCGCCTCGGCGACCGTCGTCGGCTTCGACAACTACATCAACTTCTTCACCAGCGCCGATGCACCCAACGTGCTCGGCACCACGGCGGTCTTCACGGTCGTCACCGTCGGCGGCTCGATGATCCTGGGGCTGCTGGTGGCCCTGGCCCTGAACGCCAAGGTCCGCGGCACCACCTTCGCCCGCTCCGCCGTCTTCGCCCCCTACGTCCTTAGCGGCGTCGGCGTCGGCCTGGTCTGGCTGTTCATCTTCGACCCGGGCTACGGCGTGCTCTCCTGGCTGCTGCGCGGCATCGGCCAGCAGAGCCCCCAGTGGATTAACGACCCGCAGCTCTCGCTGGTCATGGTCATCATCGTCTACATCTGGAAGAACCTCGGCTACTGCGCCGTGGTGTACCTCGCCGGGCTGCAGTCGCTGCCCAAGGACGTCATGGAGGCAGCGTCCCTCGACGGCGCCAACGGTTTCCGCCGCTTCGTCAGCATGTCCGTGCCGCTGCTCTCCCCGACCACCTTCTTCCTCCTGATCACCACGCTGCTCAGCTCCCTGCAGGCGTTCGACCTGATCCGGATCATGACCCCGCTGGGCAACGGCACCTCCACGCTGATCTACGAGGCCTACCTGCAGGCCTTCGGCGCCTACAACCGGGCCGGCTACTCCGCGTCCATCTCCGTGATCCTCTTCGCGATCCTGCTCATCATCACCGTGCTGCAGGTGCGGTTCGTCGAACGTAAGGTGCACTACTCATGAGCACGCTCTCCCCCGTCAGTCCCGATCCGGCGGCCGGGGCCGCCCCCGCGGCAGGCGCGAACCAGGACCTGCCGCCGCAACGGAACCGCCCGTTCTCCCGCGCCAACCTGGTCCAGACGATCGTCGGCGGCTACGTGCCGCTGATCCTCGCCACCCTGGTCGTCGTCGTCCCGCTGCTGTGGATGATGCTCAGCTCGCTCAAGACTCCCGGCGAGATCGTCACCACAGACCTGAAAATCCTGCCGCAGAGCTTCAACCTGGAGAACTACAAGGTGGCCATGACCACCGTGCCGTTCGGCCAGTTCTTCATCAACAGCCTGATCGTCACCACGGTCGGTTCCACGGTGAAGGTCATCCTGGCCATCCTCACCGCCTACGCCCTGGTGTTTGTCCGGTTCCCGTTCAAGAACGTCATCTTCATCGTGATCCTCGTGGCCCTGATGGTGCCGCCGCAGGTGTCCATCCTGCCGAACTACATCCTGATCGCCGGAATTGGCGGGAAGAACACCCTCTGGGGCATCATCCTCCCCGGCCTGGGCACCGCGTTCGGCACGTTCCTGCTGCGCCAGCACTTCCTGACCCTCCCCGGGTCCATCCTCGAGGCCGCGGAGATCGACGGCGCCGGCCACTGGCGCCGCCTCTGGCAGGTCGTCGCCCCGGTGTCCCTGCCCTCGATCGCCACCGTCGCGCTCGTCACCGTCGTCAGCGAGTGGAACGACTACATCTGGCCGCTGATCATCACCGATCGGCCCGAGACCATGACCCTGCCGGTGGGCCTGACCCTGTTGCAGAACTCTGAGGGCAACGGCGCGGGCTGGGGCATCCTGATGGCCGGCGCCATGCTGGTGATCGTCCCCATCCTGCTCGTCTTCGCGGCGCTGCAGCGGTACATCGTCGCCGGCCTCACCCAGGGCAGCGTCACCGGGTAGCCGGCCCGGCCCGCCCTACGGCCCCACCCGATTTCCCCGTTCCACCACGCTTCAATCGAGTCAACCTTTCCCGAGAGGAACCATCATGGCCCCCAAACTCGACCGCCGTAACTTCCTTGGCCTCGCCGGCGCCAGCGCCGGTGCCGCGGCCCTGGCCGCCTGCGGCGGACCGTCCACCAGCGGCGGAGGCGCCACCACCGGCGCATCCGACATCGACTTCACCGGTGTGAAGCCGGCCGGCTCCTTCGACTTCTGGACCAGCCACCCGGGCAAGTCCCAGGACGTCGAGAAGGCCATCATCGACAAGTTCCAGGCCAAGTACCCGGACATCAAGGTCAACCTCATCACCGCCGGTGCCAACTACGAGGAGATCGCCCAGAAGTTTCAGACCTCCCAGGCGGCCAAGTCCGCCCTGCCCGGCCTGGTGGTCCTCTCCGACGTCTGGTGGTTCCGTTACTACACCAACGGCAACATCATCCCGCTCGACGGCCTGATCAAGCAGCTGGACTTCAAGATGGACGACTTCCAGAAGTCGCTGGTCGATGACTACAAGTACAACGACAAGCAGTGGGCCCTCCCCTACGGCCGGTCCACCCCGCTGTTCTACTACAACAAGGACCACTTCAAGGCCGCGGGCCTGCCGGACCGGGCACCGAAAACCTGGCAGGAATTCGGCGAGTGGGCCCCGAAGCTGAAGGCCGCCTCCGGCGCCAGCTACTCCTACATGTACCCGGCACTGGCCGGCTACGCCGGCTGGACGCTGCAGAACAACCTCTGGGGCTGGGGCGGCAGCTGGTCCAACGGCTGGGACCTCAACTGCGACTCCTCCGAGTCCGTGGCGGCCCTGCAGTGGGCCCAGGACTCCGTCTACAAGGACAAGTGGGCCGGCGTCTCGTCCAAGAACGCCGCCGACGACTTCGCCGCCGGCATCGCCTCCGCCACGATCTCCTCCACCGGTGACCTGCTGGGCGTCCTGCAGTCCGCCAAGTTCAACGTGGGCGTCGGCTTCCTGCCGGGCGGCCCGAAGAAGGACACCGGCGTCTGCCCCACCGGCGGCGCCGGCCTGGGCATCCCTAGCGGTGTCAGCAAGGAAGTCCAGATGGCCGCCGCGACGTTCCTGAAGTTCATGACGGAGCCGGAGAGCACGGCGGCCTTCTCCGCCGCCACCGGCTACATGCCGATCCGCAAGTCCGCGGACATGACCGCGGTGCTCGCCAAGACCCCGCAGATCAAGACCGCCATGGACCAGCTCGCCGTGACCCACGTCCAGGACAACGCCCGCGTGTTCCTGCCCGGCGCGGACCAGGAAATGGCCAAGGCCGCTGCCAAGATCCTGACCCAGCAGGGCGACGTCAAGGCCACCATGACGGACCTGAAGACCACCCTCGACGGGATCTACACCAAGGACGTCAAGCCGAAGCTGAAGAGCTAGCGCCAGACGGCGACACGCAAAAGCCCTGGTGCTGCGGGAAATCCCGCAGTACCAGGGCTTTTTCTGTGTCACCGGGGACGCGGCGGCACCCCCTGGGTCACGGGACGTTAGGGAATGGGAACGGGCACGACGCCGAGCGGGGCGAGCTTTGCGGCGCCGCCGTCGGGTGCGGAGAGGACCCAAATGCCCTTATCGTGCACGGCCACGGAGTGCTCCCACTGGCACGAGCGGGCGCCGTCGGTGGTGACGACGGTCCAGTCGTCCTCCAGCACTGCCGTGTCGATGCTGCCGCGCACCAGCATGGGCTCGATCGCCAGGCACAGTCCGGGACGGATCTTGGGCCCGCGGTGGCTGGTGCGGTAGTTCAGCACGTCCGGCGGCATGTGCATGGCCGAGCCGATGCCGTGGCCCACGTAATCCTCGAGGATGCCCAGCGGCTTGCCCGGGACTGAGAAGACGTAGTCGTCGACGGCGTTGCCAATGTCGCCGACGAACTTGCCCTTCGCCAGGGCCGCGATCCCCCGCCACATGGCTTCCTCGGTGACGTCGGAGAGGCGCTGGTCCTCTGGGTCCGCGGTGCCGACGATCACGGTGCGGGCCGAGTCCGAGTGCCAGCCGTCAACGATCGCGCCGCCGTCGATCGAGATGATGTCGCCGTCGTTCAGCACCCGGTCTCCCGGGATGCCGTGCACGACCTCCTCGTTGACCGAGGTGCAGATGGTGGCGGGGAAGCCGTGGTACCCGAGGAAGTTCGACGTGGCCCCGGCTTCCTTCAGGACGCCGGCGAAGACGGCGTCGAGGTCCTTGGTGGTGACGCCGGGGACGGCCGCGGCGACGGCGGCGTCGAGCGCCCGGCTCAGCACCAGGCCGGCCTCCTGCATGGTCCGCATCTGGGCGTTGGTCTTGTATTCAATGCGCGTCTGGCCGAATGCCATACTCTGCGTCCTCTCGGTGGTGCCGCCGCCCCTGGCGGGATGGCGGACAAATGCCTGAGGCCCCTCCCGGCAGTGCGGGAGGAGCCTCAACGGTTTGCGGCGGGCCTAGGCGGACTGTGCTGCCTTGATGGCCTGCATGACGCGGTCGGTGACCTCGTCGATGCCGCCGATGCCGTCGACGCGGGTCAGGATGCCGCGTTCGGCGTACTTGTTGACGACCGCCTCGGTCTGGCCGTGGTACAGGTCCAACCGGTGGCGGATGACGGCTTCGTTGTCGTCGCTGCGGCCGGTTTCCTTGGCGCGGCCCAGGAGCCGGGTGACGAGCTCCTCGTCGTCGGCAGTGAGCTGCAGGACGACGTCGAGCTTCTGGTCGTTGTCGGCCAGGATCCCGTCGAGGTAGTCCACCTGGGCGGTGGTGCGGGGGTATCCGTCCAGCAGGAACCCTGCCTCGACGTCGCCCTCGGAGAGTCGGTCGCGGACCATCTTGTTGGTCACGCTGTCCGGGACGAAGTCGCCGGCGTCCATGTACTTCTTGGCTTCGAGGCCGAGCGGCGTCTCGCCCTTGACGTTGGCCCGGAAGATGTCGCCGGTGGAGATCGCAATGACGCCGAGGCGCTCCGAAATGCGTTCCGCCTGCGTTCCCTTGCCGGAGCCGGGAGGTCCGATAATCAACATTCTCGTCATCGCAAAAGCCCTTCGTAGTGACGCTGCTGTAGCTGCGCATCAATCTGCTTGACGGTCTCCAAGCCGACGCCCACCATGATCAGGATCGATGTGCCACCGAACGGGAAGTTCTGGTTGGCGTTGATCAGGACCAGGGCGATGAGCGGGATCAGGGCAACGAAGCCCAGGTAGATCGCGCCGGGCAAGGTGATCCGGGAAAGCACGTACTGCAGGTAGTCCGCGGTCGGCTTGCCGGCACGGATGCCCGGAATGAAGCCGCCGTACTTCTTCATGTTGTCAGAAACTTCTTCAGGGTTGAAAGTGATCGCAACATAGAAGTACGTGAAGAACACAATCAGGGCGAAGTACAGGGCCATGTAGATCGGGTGGTCGCCCTTGGTCAGGTTGTTGTTGATCCACTCAACCCAGGGGGCCATCTGCTCGCCCGGCTTGGGCGCGTTGAACTGTGCGATCAGGCCCGGCAGGTACAGCATCGACGAGGCGAAGATGACGGGCACGACGCCGGCCATGTTCACCTTGATCGGGATGTAGGTGCTGGTGCCGCCCACGGTGCGGCGGCCGATCATGCGCTTCGCGTACTGCACCGGGATGCGGCGCTGGGACTGCTCGACGAAGACCACCAAGGCCACGGTCAGCAGGCCGATCAGCAGCACCAGGAAGAACGTGCCGGGTCCCTGCGCCTTCCAGATGGCGCCGAGGGACGTCGGGAAGCCGGCGGCGATTGACGTGAAGATGAGCAGCGACATGCCGTTGCCCACGCCCTTCTCGGTCACGAGCTCGCCCATCCACATGATCAGGCCGGTGCCGGCCGTCAGGGTGATGACGATCAGGATGGTGGTGATAATGCTCGAGTCCGGGATGATCGGCAGCTGGCAGTTCGGCAGCAGCTGGCCGGAGCGCGCCAGCGACACCAGCGTCGTGGCGTTCAGCAGACCCAGGGCGATTGTCAGGTACCGGGTGTACTGGGTCAGCTTCGACTGGCCGGAGGCACCCTCTTCGTAGAGCTGCTGGAACCGCGGGATGACCACGCGGAGCAGCTGCACAATGATGCTGGAGGTGATGTAGGGCATGATCCCCAGGGCAAAGATGGAGACCTGGAGCAGTGCACCGCCGCTGAACAGGTTGACGAGCTGGTAGATCCCGCCCGAGGTCTGACCGTTCTGCAAGCATTGCTGGACATTCTGGTAGCTCACACCGGGCGAGGGGATGAAGGCACCCAAGCGGAAGATGGTGATGATTCCCAGCGTGAACAACAACTTGCGTCGCAGATCAGGCGTGCGAAAGGCCCGGCCAAATGCGCTAAGCAAGCGTCCTCCTGTGTAATAAGTAAAATCGTGTGAGATAGGTCAAACAAACCCAACAACCGAGTCTAGCGGTTGGAAGCTCCCTGCGAACAATCGACAGGGTGTCCGGGCGTGAAAAAACTCCCGGCCCCCGGAGGCGTGAGCCCCAGGGTACCGGGAGTTTTATGCAACGGGCATCAGCCCCGCCGCCTCCTTAGAGTGCGGTGGTGCTTCCGCCGGCTGCGGCAATCTTTTCCGCGGCGCTGGCCGAGAATGCGTGG
Source organism: Arthrobacter sp. NPDC080086 (assembly GCF_040702285.1). NCBI lineage: Bacteria > Bacillati > Actinomycetota > Actinomycetes > Micrococcales > Micrococcaceae > Arthrobacter > Arthrobacter sp. NPDC080086. Next base: position 19,291 of record NZ_JBFBKP010000036.1, on the reverse strand, counting down.
GCGGTGACGTCAACCTTGACGGTGATGTCGCCGGTGCCCAGCACCTTGACGGGCTGGTTCTTGCGAACGGCGCCCTTTTCGACCAGGTTCTCCACGGTGACAGTGCCACCTTCCGGGAACAGCTCGTTGAGCTTGTCCAGGTTTACAACCTGGAACTCAACCCGGAACGGGTTCTTGAAGCCGCGCAGCTTCGGCAGGCGCATGTGCAGCGGCAGCTGGCCGCCGGCAAAGCCAGCCTTGACCTGGTAGCGGGCTGCAGTGCCCTTGGTGCCACGACCGGCGGTCTTACCCTTGGAGCCCTCACCACGACCAACACGGGTCTTGGCGGTCTTGGCACCCGGGGCGGGACGCAGGTGGTGAACCTTCAGCGCGTTCTGCTTCTCAGCAGCGCCCTGTGCCTTCTCGGCGGTGTTCTTCTCGGCCATTTACTTCGCCTCCTCTACCTTTACCAGGTGCGGAACCGTGTTCAGCATGCCAACGGTCACGGCATCGGCGGTGCGGACAACGGTGTGTCCGATCCGCTTCAGGCCGAGGGACCGAAGGGTGTCGCGCTGGTTCTGCTTGCCGCCAATGGCGGACTTGATCTGGGTGATCTCCAACTGAGCGTCGGACGGAATCAGGTTCTTCGCCATGACTCAGACACCTGCCTTCTGGTTCATGATCGCCTTCACCATTGCCGGCGTCGCGATCTCGTCGAGGGGCAGGCCGCGGCGTGCTGCCACTGCTGCCGGCTCTTCGAGGCGCTTCAGCGCGTCAACGGTCGCGTGAACGATGTTGATGGCGTTGGAGGAACCGAGCGACTTGGAGAGGATGTCGTGGATGCCCACGCACTCCAGGACCGCGCGGACCGGACCACCGGCGATAACACCGGTACCAGCCGACGCCGGGCGCAGCATGACGACGCCTGCGGCGGCCTCACCCTGAACGCGGTGCGGGATGGTGCTGCCGATGCGGGGAACGCGGAAGAAGGACTTCTTGGCCTCTTCAACGCCCTTCGCGATGGCGGCGGGAACTTCCTTGGCCTTGCCGTAGCCGACGCCGACCATACCGTTGCCGTCACCGACGACGACGAGGGCGGTGAAGCTGAAGCGACGACCACCCTTGACGACCTTGGAAACACGGTTGATGGTTACGACGCGCTCTACGAACTGGCTCTTCTCCGCTTCGCGGCCGCCGTCGCGGCCACCACGGCCACCACGGTCGCCACGGCCCTGGCCGCGGTCGCCACGCTCGCCACGACGGGCACCGCCACGGCGGTCGTCGGTGGTAGCAGGCGCAGCGGTCTCGGTTGCCGGAGCAGCTACAGCTTCAGTCACCTGAGTGTCCTTTTCGTTATTTTCGGTCACAGTGCCAGCCCACCTTCACGTGCGCCGTCAGCGACGGCGGCGATCCGGCCGTGGTACTTGTTACCACCGCGGTCGAAGACGACAGCTTCGATGCCGGCAGCCTTGGCACGCTCGGCAACGAGCTCGCCGACGCGCTTGGCCTTGGCGGTCTTGTCGCCGTCGAACGCGCGCAGGTCGGCTTCCAGGGTGGAGGCGCTTGCCACGGTCAGGCCCTTGGTGTCATCGACAACCTGGACGAATACGTGGCGGGCCGAACGGTTGACGACCATGCGAGGACGTACAGCCGTACCGGAAATGCGCTTGCGGATACGAAGCTGGCGGCGGCTGCGCTGGGCAGACTTGCTCTTGTTCGTACGCTTCTTGTTAATTGCGATGGCCATGGTTACTTACCAGCCTTTCCGACCTTGCGGCGGATGACCTCGCCGGCGTAGCGGATACCCTTGCCCTTGTACGGGTCGGGCTTCCGCAGCTTGCGAATGTTGGCAGCAACTTCGCCGACCTGCTGCTTGGAGATACCTGAAACAGAGAGCTTCGTCGGGGTCTCAACTGCAAAGGTGATGCCGTTCGGAGCCGAGACGTTGACCGGGTGGCTGTAGCCCAGAGCGAACTCCAGGTCAGAACCCTTGGCCTGGACGCGGTAACCGGTACCGACAATCTCAAGCTTCTTCTCGTAGCCTGCGGTGACACCCTGGATCATGTTGGCGATCAGGGTGCGGGTCAGGCCGTGCAGCGAACGGGAGGCGCGCTCGTCGTTCGGGCGGCTGACGGTCAGGGTGCCATCTTCCAGGGCGACCTCGATCGGGCTGGGCACGGTGTGGCTCAGCTCTCCCTTGGAACCCTTGACGGAGACGACAGAGCCGTCAACCTTGACCTCAACGCCGGCAGGAACGGTGATGGGGAGACGTCCAATACGTGACATTATTCTCTTCCTTTCCCGTTACCAGACGTACGCGAGGACTTCGCCGCCCACGCCCTTCTTGCCGGCCTGCTTGTCAGTCAGGAGGCCGGAAGAGGTGGACAGGATTGCGATACCCAGGCCACCCAGCACGTGCGGCAGGTTGGTGGACTTCGCGTAAACGCGGAGACCCGGCTTGGAGATACGGCGAACACCGGCGATGGAACGCTCGCGGTTCGGACCGAACTTGAGCTCGAGGGTCAGCTTCTTGCCGACCTCCGCGTCTTCTTCCTTCCAGCCGGCGATGAAGCCTTCTGCCTTAAGGATGTCGGCGACGCGAGCCTTGAGCTTGCTGTAAGGCATAGACACGGAATCGTGGTATGCCGAGTTTGCGTTGCGCAGACGCGTAAGCATATCTGCGACAGGATCTGTCATAGTCATGGTGGGCTCTTGCCCTTCCTCATAACGGTTTCCGCTGCCGGCCTAGTGACTGGCGTGCGGACCTTTTATGTAGCTGGATTAGTCTTCGGTCTTGAACGGGAAGCCCAGCGCCTTGAGCAGCGCGCGGCCTTCGTCGTCGGTCTTGGCAGTGGTCACGACGGTGATGTCCATACCGCGAACGCGGTCGATGGAATCCTGGTCGATCTCGTGGAACATAACCTGCTCGGTCAGACCGAAGGTGTAGTTGCCGTTGCCATCAAACTGCTTGCCGCTGAGGCCCCGGAAGTCCCGGATACGCGGCAGAGCCAGCGTGACAAGGCGGTCCAGGAATTCCCACATGCGGTCGCCACGGAGGGTGGCGTGCGCACCAATCGGCATGCCTTCGCGCAGCTTGAACTGTGCGATCGACTTGCGGGCCTTGGTGACCTGCGGCTTCTGGCCGGTGATCAGGGTCAGGTCGCGGACAGCGCCGTCGATCAGCTTGGAGTCCTTGGCGGCATCTCCAACACCCATGTTCACAACGACCTTCACCAGGCGGGGAACCTGGTTGACGTTGTCGTACTTGAATTCCTCAACGAGCGCGCTCTTGATGGAATCGGCGTACTTGGTCTTCAGACGAGGAACGATCTTGCTAGCCGGAGTCTCGAGAGTCTCAGTCATTAGATGTCCTTCCCTGAGCTCTTGGCCACGCGGACGCGCACTTCGCGCTTCACGCCATCGCGCTCAACGGTCTCGGTGCGGAAACCGACGCGCGTGGGCTTCTTGGTGGAGGGGTCAACCAGGGCCACGTTGGAGATGTGGATCGGGGCCTCAACGACCTCGATGCCACCGGTCTTGGTGCCGCGCTGCGACTGACCGACCTTGGTGTGCTTGGTGACGCGGTTGATGCCTTCGACCAGCACGCGGTTGGTCTCGGGGAACACGCGCAGGACCTTGCCCTGCTTGCCGCGGTCGCCGCCGCGCTCAGCCTTGGCGCCAGTGATGACCTGAACGAGGTCACCCTTCTTGATCTTAGCCATGGACTAGAGCACCTCCGGAGCCAGAGAAACGATCTTCATGAACTTCTTGTCGCGCAGTTCACGACCAACCGGTCCGAAGATACGGGTACCGCGGGGGTCACCGTCGTTCTTCAGGATCACAGCTGCGTTCTCGTCAAACTTGATGTAGGAACCATCCGCACGGCGGCGTTCCTTCTTGGTGCGGACGATGACAGCCTTGACGACATCGCCCTTCTTTACGTTGCCGCCCGGGATTGCATCCTTGACGGTGGCGACGATGACGTCGCCGATGCCTGCGTAGCGACGACCGGATCCACCGAGAACGCGAATGGTAAGGATTTCCTTAGCACCCGTGTTGTCGGCGACCTTGAGTCGCGACTCCTGCTGAATCACTATTTACTCCTTGCGTCGCGCCGGTTCTCAGGCCGTGATCTTGCTACGGAATGAGCCTTGCGGAACGGTTGATCGGGGTGTCTCTTGACCTGCCTGGATTTTGCCAGACCAGGCCTAAACGCCCGTGCCAAAAGCAGTTGCATCCCGTGCGCCCTGAGGCGCGGGCATGCACTATGCTGTGGCACGATTGTTTACGAGGTTGACGATGGCACACGAAAAGCGCCATACAAACTCAATATCCTAGCACGGCCGGGGCCACTGCAGAAAATCGCCCATTACCACAGACCCTCCCCCGGATCCGGCGGCCACTCCCCCGACGCCCCCTCACATCCGGCGCTTCTCCCCCGACGCTCCCTCACATCCGGGGCGCTCTCCCCGACGCTCCCTCACATCCGGGCGCCCCTCCCCGACGCTCCCTCGGATCCGCCTCGGGGCCCTGCAGCAACGCACCGAAAAAGCGGAGCATCCCGCAGGGACACACCAGAGTTGAGGGAGCGTCCCGCAGGAGCGCACCAGAAGTGCGGGAGCGTCCCACGGAAACGCGCCAGAAGTGAGGGAGCGTTCCACGGAAACGCACCAGAAGTGAGGGAGCGTCCCACGGTGTTGCGGCCGCTCCCCCGGGAACGGCGAAACCCCCGCTCCCAGACGGGAACGGGGGTTTCCTAGCCGGTTCCCCTGACGGGGAGGCAGCAGGTGCTACTTGGCCTTTTCGAGGATCTCGACCAGGCGCCACCGCTTGGTAGCGGAGAGCGGGCGGGTCTCGGCGAGGAGAACCAGGTCGCCGATGCCGGCGCTGTTCTCTTCGTCGTGAGCCTTGATCTTGGTGTTGCGCCGCATGACCTTGCCGTAGAGCGCGTGCTTCACGCGGTCTTCGACCTGGACAACGATGGTCTTTTCCATCTTGTCCGAGACGACGTAGCCGCGCTTCGTCTTGCGGTAACCGCGCTCGTCAGCCTTGGCAGCGTCGGAAACAGTTTCCGTCACGTTCTCGTCCTTTTCACTCACTTGGCGTCCTCCTCGGTCTCAACCTCGTCGGCCTTGTCAGCCTTCTTGGTTGCAGCCTTCTTGGACTTCTTTTCTTCCTTGGCTTCCACAACCGGTGCGGCAACCTCGGCACGAATGCCCAGCTCGCGTTCGCGGAGAACGGTGTAGATGCGTGCGATGTCCTTCTTTACCGCGCGCAGACGACCGTGGTTCTCCAGCTGTCCGGTGGCGGACTGGAAACGCAGGTTGAACAGCTCTTCCTTCGCCTTGCGGAGTTCCTCAACGAGACGCTCGTTGTCGAAACCGTCCAGCTGCTTGGGTGCGAGTTCCTTCGACCCTACTGCCATTTCTATTCACCACCTTCGCGACGCACAATGCGTGCCTTCAACGGCAGCTTGTGGATTGCCAGGCGCAGGGCCTCGCGAGCTACCTCTTCATTGACACCGGAGAGTTCGAAGAGAACCCGGCCCGGCTTGACGTTGGAGACCCACCATTCCGGCGAACCCTTACCGGAACCCATGCGGGTTTCGGCCGGCTTCTTGGTCAGCGGACGGTCCGGGTAGATGTTGATCCAGACCTTGCCGCCACGCTTGATGTGGCGGGTCATCGCGATACGGGCGGATTCGATCTGACGGTTGGTGACGTATGCCGGGCTCAGAGCCTGGATACCCCACTCACCGAACGAAACCTCGGTGCCACCCGTGGCAGCGCCGGAACGACCCGGGTGGTGCTGCTTACGGTGCTTGACTCGACGTGGGATAAGCATTTAAGCCTGTCCTCCTTCTGCAGCGGCCGGAGCCGCCTCTGCCGGAGCCTCGGCAGCAGGAGCTGCGTCGGCGGCCGGACGGTCGTTACGACGACGGCGGTCACCACGGTCGGCGCCACCGGGACGGCCCGGACGGTCGCCGGCGCGGCCGCGGGACGGGGCAGCAGCAGCCTGCTGGGCCAGTTCCTTGGCGGTGACGTCACCCTTGTAGATCCAGACCTTCACGCCGATGCGGCCGAAGGTGGTCTTGGCCTCGTAGAAGCCGTAGTCGATGTTCGCGCGGAGGGTGTGCAGGGGCACACGGCCTTCGCGGTAGAACTCCGAGCGGGACATTTCAGCGCCACCCAGTCGACCCGAGCAAGCGATACGGATGCCCTTGGCACCGGCACGCTGCGCGGACTGCATGGCCTTCTTCATCGCGCGGCGGAAAGCCACGCGGGAAGTCAGCTGCTCTGCAACGCCCTGGGCAACAAGCTGGGCTTCCATCTCGGGGTTCTTGACCTCGAGGATGTTCAGCTGGACCTGCTTGCCGGTCAGCTTTTCGAGCTCGCCGCGGATGCGGTCTGCTTCGGCGCCGCGGCGGCCGATCACGATGCCCGGACGAGCCGTGTGGATATCCACGCGGACACGGTCGCGGGTGCGCTCGATCTCAACCTTGGCAATACCGGCGCGCTCCATGCCCGTGGACATGAGCTGGCGGATGCGGATGTCTTCGCGGACGAAGTCCTTGTACCGCTGGCCGGACTTGGTGCTGTCGGCGAACCAGTGCGATACGTGATCGGTGGTGATGCCGAGTCGGAACCCGTGCGGGTTTACTTTCTGTCCCACTTAGCGAGCCTCCTCTTTCTCCGGGGTAGCGACTACCACGGTGATGTGGCTCGTGCGCTTCTTGATCTGAAATGCACGACCCTGGGCGCGCGGCTGGAACCGCTTCATGGTCGGGCCTTCATCAACAAACGCTTCGCTGATGATGAGGTCACCTTCGTCAAACGCCACGCCGTCGCGGTCCGCGAGGACCCGGGCGTTGGAGATTGCCGACTGAACTACCTTGAATACCGGCTCAGAAGCTGCCTGCGGGGCAAACTTCAGAATTGCCAGAGCCTCGTTCGCTTGCTTCCCACGAACAAGGTTGACGACGCGCCGGGCCTTCATAGGCGTTACGCGGATGTGACGCGCAATTGCCTTGGCTTCCATTGCTTTCCTTCTCTCGTCTTTGACGTAAGTGCAGGCGCCTAGCGGCGCTTGCCCTTACGGTCGTCCTTGACATGGCCGCGGAAAGTCCGCGTGGGAGCGAATTCGCCGAGCTTGTGCCCGACCATCGACTCAGTGACAAACACCGGGATGTGCTTGCGTCCGTCGTGCACGGCGATCGTGTGGCCGAGCATGTCGGGGACGATCATCGAACGGCGGGACCAGGTCTTGATGACGTTCTTGGTGCCCTTTTCGTTTTCCCTGGCTACCTTCACAAAGAGGTGCTGGTCAACGAAAGGACCTTTTTTCAGGCTGCGTGGCATGTGTCCAGGCTCCTATCGCTTGTTCTTGCCAGTACGACGGCGACGAACAATAAGCTTGTCGCTCTCTTTGTTGGGACGGCGGGTGCGGCCTTCGCGCTTACCGTTGGGGTTGACGGGGTTACGACCACCGGAGGTCTTACCCTCACCACCACCGTGCGGGTGGTCAACCGGGTTCATGGCGACACCACGGACGGTCGGGCGGACGCCCTTCCAGCGCATACGGCCGGCCTTGCCCCAGTTGATGTTCGACTGCTCGGCGTTGCCGACCTCGCCGACGGTGGCGCGGCAGCGCACGTCAACGTTGCGGATTTCGCCGGAGGGCAGACGCAGCTGGGCGTAACGGCCTTCCTTGGCGACGAGCTGGATCGATGCGCCGGCGGAGCGGCCCATCTTGGCGCCGCCACCCGGACGCAGTTCAACTGCGTGGATCACGGTACCGACCGGGATGTTGCGCAGCGGCAGGTTGTTGCCGGGCTTGATGTCAGCGTCGGCACCTGCTTCCACGGTGTCACCCTGGGCCAGCTTGTTCGGGGCGATGATGTAACGCTTGGTGCCATCAACGTAGTGCAGGAGGGCGATGCGAGCCGTGCGGTTCGGATCGTACTCGATTTCGGCAACGCGGGCGTTGACGCCGTCCTTGTCGTGGCGACGGAAGTCGATCAGACGGTACTGACGCTTGTGTCCACCACCCTTGTGACGGGTCGTGATCTTACCGGTGTTGTTACGTCCACCCTTTTTCGGAAGGGGACGAACCAACGACTTTTCCGGCGTCGACCGCGTGATTTCGGTGAAGTCCGCTACGCTCGAGCCACGACGGCCCGGGGTAGTCGGCTTGTATTTACGGATTCCCATAATTTATTTCCTCGTTAAAGTGGTCTCCGCTACGAGAGCGGACCGCCGAAGATGTCGATAGTGCCTTCTTTGAGGCTGACAATCGCACGCTTGGTGCTCTTGCGGGTGCCCCATCCGAATTTGGTCCGCTTGCGCTTACCGGCACGGTTGATGGTGTTGATCGAGTCAACCTTGACGGAGAAGATCTTCTCCACGGCCAGCTTGATCTCGGTCTTGCTCGAGCGGGGGTCCACCAGGAAGGTGTACTTGCCCTCGTCGATCAGGCCGTAGCTCTTTTCCGAGACGACGGGCGCCAGGACGACGTCGCGCGGGTCTTTGATGGTGGCTGCGCTCACTTGGCATCCTCCTCGGTCTTTGCAGCCTTGTCCGCAACGAATGCGTCGTAGGCGGCCTTGGTGAAGACTACGTCGTCAGAAACGAGCACGTCGTAGGTGTTCAGCTGGTCTGCGTACAGAACGTGAACGTCCTGGAGGTTGCGCACGGAAAGTGCAGCAACGTCGTTGGCGCGGTCGATGACGACGAGCAGGTTCTTGCGCTCGGAGACGCCACGCAGCGTTGCCAGTGCTTCACGGGAGGACGGCTTGGAGCCGGCAACCAGTTCAGCGACGACGTGGACGCGGCCGTTGCGGGCGCGGTCAGAGAGAGCGCCGCGCAGTGCAGCAGCAATCATCTTCTTGGGGGTGCGCTGGCTGTAGTCACGCGGCGTCGGGCCGTGGACGATGCCACCACCGGTCATGTGAGGAGCGCGGATGGAACCCTGACGGGCGCGGCCGGTGCCCTTCTGCTTGAACGGCTTGCGACCGGCACCGGAAACCTCGGCGCGGGTCTTGGTCTTGTGGGTACCCTGGCGAGCAGCAGCGAGCTGTGCGACGACGACCTGGTGCAGCAGCGGCACGTTGGTCTGAACGTCGAAGATCTCTGCAGGCAGGTCAACCTTGACAGTGCTAGTCATTGAACTAGGCTCCCTTCACGGCGGTGCGTACGAGGACGACCTGGCCGCGGGCGCCGGGAACGGCACCCTTGATAAGGAGCAGCGACTTCTCGACGTCAACCGCGTGGACCGTGAGGTTCAGCGTGGTGTGACGAACGGCGCCCATGCGGCCGGCCATTTTCATGCCCTTGAAGACGCGGCTCGGGGTGGATGCGCCACCGATTGAACCGGGCTTACGGTGGTTCTTGTGAGCACCGTGGGAAGCTCCAACGCCGTGGAAGCCGTGACGCTTCATAACACCGGCGAAGCCCTTACCCTTGGTGGTGCCGACGACGTCGATCTTCTGGCCGGCTTCGAAGAGCTCAACGGAGAGCTCCTGGCCCAGCTCGTAAGAGTCGGCATCTGCAGTGCGCAGTTCGACGACGTGGCGGCGAGGCGTGACGCCTGCCTTTTCAAAGTGACCAGCCAGCGGCTTGGTGACCTTGCGGGGGTCGATCTGGCCGTAGCCGATCTGAACGGCGACGTAGCCATCAGCCTCTGCGTTGCGCAGCTGGGTGACGACGTTCGAGTCTGCCTGGACCACAGTGACGGGGATGAGCTTGTTGTTCTCGTCCCAGACCTGGGTCATGCCGAGCTTCGTGCCCAGCAGGCCCTTTACGTTACGGGTTGCGGTCATAGTCTCTCAGCACCTCCCTACAGCTTGATTTCGATGTTCACGTCGGCCGGCAGGTCGAGACGCATGAGCGAGTCAACAGCCTTGGGCGTGGGGTCGATGATGTCGATAAGACGCTTGTGCGTGCGCATTTCGAAGTGCTCGCGGCTGTCCTTGTACTTGTGCGGAGAGCGGATAACGCAGTACACGTTCTTCTCCGTCGGCAGCGGCACGGGGCCAACTACAGTTGCGCCTGCGCGCGTGACCGTCTCAACGATCTTCCGTGCTGAAACGTCAATGACCTCGTGGTCGTATGACTTCAGCCGGATGCGGATTTTTTGTCCCGCCATGTCGCCTGACTCTCTTTCAGTCTGTGCTTCCCCTGGTTAGGGCTGCCCTGTTCACTTACGTGTTGTGCGGCTGCCGAAGCATTTGAGGTCGTAACCACCACCCGCCGCACAAGCTGAATCCGGATGAATCCGGGTTCCTCAACCTGCCGGCGCAACCGACCCCCGCGGTCGGGCGTGTCGCGCTGTGCACGCGTACTCGTCCGCAAATCCTTGGAGAGAGGGTTATGTTTGGGCTCTTACCTGGACCCTGACACCCGGCATTATCCGGATCGGGACGCGAAAGAGCGCTTGAACAACTCATCTAGTATGCCGGAAAGATCGGGCAGACGCCAATTGGCGGGATTTTCGGCCGCCGATCCGTTGCCTTCGGCGCCCGCGCGGACGAGGATGTGGTGATGACCGTGCAGGACTCCGCCGCCGTCCGCGACCTCGCCGAACGCCTCCCCGAGGGCTTCCTCCTGGGGGTGGCCTCCGCGGCCTTCCAGATCGAGGGCGCCCTGTCCGCCGGCGGCCGCGGCCCCTCCGGCTGGGATGCCTTCGCCGAGAAGCCCGGGACCATCCAGGACGGCCACTCCCCCGCCGTCGCCTGCGACCACTACCACCGCATGGACGACGACGTGGACCTCATGCGGGACCTCGGCGTCGACTCCTACCGCTTCTCGCTCTCCTGGCCGCGGATCCAGCCGGACGGAACGGGACCGGTCAATCCGGCCGGCCTGGACTTCTACGACCGGCTGATCGACCGGCTGCTGGCCGCGGGCATCGCCCCCATGGCCACCCTCTACCACTGGGACACCCCCCTGCCACTGGAGCACCGCGGCGGCTGGATGAACCGGGACACGGCCCTCCGCTTCGGCGAGTACGCCGCCGCGGCGGCCGACCGGTTCGGCGACCGCGTCTCCCACTGGGTGACCCTGAACGAACCGGCCTCTGTGACGCTGAACGGCTATGCCCTCGGCGTGCACGCCCCCGGCCGCGACCTGCTGTTCAACGCCCTACCCTCCGTCCACCACCAGCTGCTGGCGCACGGCCTGGCGGTGCAGGCCCTCCGCGCCGCCGGCGTCCCCGGGGCGGTCGGCGTCACCAACCTGCACTCCCCCGTGCATCCGGCCAGCGGCTCGTTCCTGGACCGGCTGATGGCCACCGTCTTCGATCTCGCCCTCAACCGGATCTACGCTGACCCGATCCTGCTGGGCCGGTACCCCACACCCCCGCTGGCGGCCCGGCCCTGGTTCCGCCACCTGTCCCGGGTGTCCGACGCGGATCTCGAAACCATCCACCAGCCGCTGGATTTCTACGGACTGAACTACTACTACCCGGTGCGCGCCGCCGCCGGCCGGGGCCCGGCGGAGAGTCCCGCCGGGACCGCGGAGGCGATGGCACGGCTGCCTTTCCACCTGGCCGCTTTCCCCGAGTACCCCACCACCGGCTTCGGCTGGCCCGTGGCGCCGGAGCACCTCGGCACGCTGCTGCGCGGACTCAAGGACCGTTACGGTGCCGCGCTTCCGCCGCTCTTCATCACCGAGAGCGGCGCCAGCTTCCCGGAGCCGGACCATGTCGACGGGACACTGCCCGATCCCAGCCGCATCGCCTACCTCGAGGGGCACCTGGGCCAGGCACTGGCGGCGACCGCTCCCGGCGGTATCGCCCACGACGTCGAACTCCTCGGGTACTACGTGTGGACGCTGATGGACAACTTCGAGTGGGCCGCCGGCTATTCGCAGCGCTTCGGCCTGGTCCACGTGGACTTCGAGACCCTGGAGCGGACGCCCAAGGAGTCCTACTACTGGTACCGCGCGCTCGGCCGGGCCCGCCGCCGGGGTGTCTGACGGCGATCGACCGTTCTTAGAAGCCAACAGCCCCGCTGCAGTGCAGCGGGGCTGTTGTGATCATCGTGGCTCCGAAGGGAGCCGTTCCGATCGTGCTAGGCCATCAAATTACTTGATGATCTTGGTGACACGTCCCGAACCAACGGTGCGGCCGCCTTCACGGATAGCGAAGCCGAGGCCCTCTTCCATTGCGATCGGCTGGATGAGCGCAACGGTCATCTCAGTGTTGTCGCCGGGCATAACCATTTCCGTGCCTTCCGGCAGGGTGATGACGCCGGTAACGTCCGTCGTACGGAAGTAGAACTGCGGGCGGTAGTTCGAGTAGAACGGGTTGTGGCGTCCGCCTTCGTCCTTGGAGAGGATGTAGACGTTGGCCTCGAAGTCGGTGTGCGGGGTGATGGAACCCGGCTTGACGACAACCTGGCCACGCTCGACATCGTCGCGCTTGAGGCCACGGAGCAGCAGGCCACAGTTCTCGCCGGCCCATGCTTCGTCGAGCTGCTTGTGGAACATCTCGATACCGGTAACCGTGGTCTTCTGGACCGGACGGATGCCGACGATCTCGACCTCGGAGTTGATGGCGAGGGTGCCACGCTCGGCGCGGCCCGTAACAACGGTGCCACGGCCGGTGATGGTGAAGACGTCTTCGATCGGCATCAGGAACGGCTTGTCGCGGTCACGAACCGGGTCCGGAACGGACTCGTCGACGGCTTCCATCAGGTCCTCAACGGACTTGACCCACTCCGGGTCGCCTTCCAGAGCCTTGAGGCCGGAAACGCGGACAACCGGGGCGTTGTCGCCATCGAAGCCCTGCGAGCTCAGGAGCTCACGAACTTCCATTTCGACGAGGTCGAGGAGCTCTTCGTCGTCGACCATGTCAGCCTTGTTCAGGGCGACCAGCAGGTAGGGAACACCAACCTGGCGGGCGAGCAGAACGTGCTCGCGGGTCTGAGCCATCGGGCCGTCGGTAGCGGCAACCACGAGGATTGCGCCGTCCATCTGGGCAGCACCGGTGATCATGTTCTTGATGTAGTCAGCGTGACCGGGGGCGTCAACGTGTGCGTAGTGACGCTTCTCGGTCTGGTACTCAACGTGGGAGATGTTGATGGTAATGCCGCGCTGACGCTCTTCGGGAGCAGAGTCAATCGAGGCGAAGTCACGCTTCTCGTTGAGAGTCGGGTACTTGTCGTACAGCACCTTGGAAATGGCGGCCGTCAGCGTCGTCTTACCGTGGTCAACGTGACCAATGGTACCGATGTTAACGTGCGGCTTAGTCCGCTCGAACTTTGCCTTTGCCACAGGTTCCTCCTAGAACGTTTTCAAATGACTTACCCTTCGCCCGCGCTTGTCGCGGCCGAAACTCCAGTAAGTCTACTTGGGGGGCTTTGGATTGGTGAAATTGCAGATTCAGGAACTAATACTAGTGCCTCGAGCCTGTTCGTGCTGGCGGCCGGACCGGGTCCGGCCGCCCGCACAAGGTGAATCTCCCCTGGAGGAAACGCACCCGAGTTTTTGTCGCAGCTGCGTGCAGTCCGGAGACTACTCGCCGCGGCTCTTCTGGATGATCTCGTCGGCAACTGCCTTCGGGACCTCCGCGTAGCTGTTGAACGTCATGGAGTACACAGCGCGGCCCTGGGTCTTCGAACGCAGGTCACCGATGTAGCCGAACATGCCGGACAGCGGAACGTGCGCGCGAATGACCTTGACGCCCTGGGCATCCTCCATGGACTGCATCTGGCCACGGCGGGAGTTGAGGTCACCGATAACTTCACCCATGTATTCCTCAGGGGTGCGGACCTCGACATCCATCAGCGGTTCAAGCAGGACAGGGTTCGCCTTGCGGGCGGCTTCCTTGAAAGCCATCCGGCCAGCGATCTTGAACGCCATTTCCGAGGAGTCAACATCGTGGTAAGCGCCGTCAATCAGCGTGGCCTTGATACCGACAACCGGGTAACCGGCCAGGACGCCGTCGTTGAGCGCGTCCTGGATGCCGGCGTCAACCGAAGGAATGTATTCGCGCGGAACGCGGCCACCGGTGACCTTGTTCTCGAACTCGTACATCTCGCCCTCGGCGGTGTCCAGCGGCTCGATCGCGATCTGGATCTTTGCGAACTGGCCCGAACCACCGGTCTGCTTCTTGTGCGTGTAGTCGTGACGCTCCACAGCACGCTTGATGGTTTCGCGGTAGGCGACCTGGGGCTTGCCCACGTTTGCCTCGACCTTGAATTCGCGGCGCATGCGGTCCACCAGGATGTCCAGGTGGAGCTCGCCCATGCCGGCGATGATGGTCTGGCCGGTGTCTTCGTTGAGGGAGACCTGGAAGGTCGGGTCCTCAGCGGAGAGCTTCTGGATGGCCGTGGAGAGCTTCTCCTGGTCACCCTTGGTGTTCGGCTCGATGGCAACCGAGATCACGGGCTCCGGGAAGCTCATGGACTCGAGGACGATCTGGTTGGACGCGTCGCACAGGGTGTCGCCCGTGGTGGTGTCCTTCAGGCCGATCGCTGCGTAGATGTGGCCAGCGGTAGCGCCGTCAACCGGCATTTCCTTGTTGGCGTGCATCTGGAACAGCTTGCCGATGCGCTCCTTCTTGCCCTTGGTGGAGTTGACCACCTGGGCGCCGGCCTCAACGTGACCGGAGTACACGCGGATGAAGGTCAGCTGACCGAAGAAGGGGTGCGCGGCGATCTTGAACGCCAGAGCAGAGAACGGCTCGTCAGCGGAAGGCTTACGGGTCAGTTCCTTCTCTTCGTCGCGCGGGTCGTGACCGACCATCGGCGGGACGTCAAGCGGGTTCGGCAGGTAGTCCACGACGGCGTCGAGCATCGGCTGCACGCCGCGGTTCTTGAACGCGGAGCCACAGAAGACCGGGTAGAGCTCGGAGTTGATCGTCATCTTGCGGATGCCGGCCTTGAGCTCGTCGATCGTGATCTCTTCGCCCTCAAGGTACTTTTCCATGAGCTCTTCGGAGGACTCGGCAACGGTCTCAACGAGGGCGTTGCGGTACTCCTCGGCCTTTTCCTTGAGGTCAGCCGGGATCTCCTGGATCTCGTACTTGGCACCCATGGTCACGTCGCCCTTGGCATCGCCGGGCCACACCAGGGAGCGCATGTAGAGCAGGTCTACGACGCCGATGAAGTCATTCTCGGCACCGATCGGCAGCTGCATGACCAGCGGCTTGGCGCCGAGGCGGCTGACGATGGTGTCGACGGTGAAGTAGAAGTCAGCGCCCAGCTTGTCCATCTTGTTGACAAAGCAGATACGCGGAACGTTGTACTTGTCGGCCTGGCGCCAAACAGTCTCGGACTGCGGCTCCACGCCTTCCTTGCCATCGAACACGGCGACTGCACCGTCGAGGACGCGCAGGGAGCGCTCAACCTCAACCGTGAAGTCCACGTGGCCGGGGGTGTCGATGATGTTGATCTGGTTGTTTTCCCAGAAGCAGGTCACGGCGGCAGACGTGATGGTGATGCCGCGTTCCTTTTCCTGTTCCATCCAGTCGGTGGTCGACGCGCCGTCGTGGGTCTCGCCGATCTTGTGGTTCACACCCGTGTAGAACAGGATGCGCTCGGTAGTAGTGGTCTTGCCGGCATCAATGTGGGCCATGATGCCGATGTTGCGGACCTTGCTAAGGTCGGTAAGCACGTCCTGTGCCACGGTGTCTCCCTTTCGGATGGACTGCACGTTCGCCGCCGGCCCGGTTGAGCCGGCGGCGTCCGGGAAGTATTACCAGCGGTAGTGTGCGAAGGCCTTGTTGGACTCGGCCATCTTGTGGGTGTCTTCGCGACGCTTTACAGCGGCTCCGAGACCGTTCGAGGCATCCAGGATTTCGTTCTGGAGGCGCTCGGTCATCGTCTTCTCGCGGCGGGCCTTGGAGTAACCGACCAGCCAGCGGAGGGCCAAGGCCGTGGAACGGCCCGGCTTGACCTCAACGGGAACCTGGTAGGTTGCGCCACCGACACGGCGGGAGCGGACCTCGAGGGAAGGCTTGACGTTGTCCATGGCCTTCTTGAGGGCTGCAACGGGGTCGCCGCCGGACTTGGCGCGGGCGCCTTCGAGGGCACCGTAGACGATGCGCTCTGCGGTGGACTTCTTGCCGTCAACCAGCACCTTGTTGATCAGCTGAGTGACCAGCGGGGAGCCGTAAACGGGATCTAGTACTAGCGGCCGCTTGGGGGCCGGACCCTTGCGAGGCATATTACTTCTTCTCCATCTTTGCGCCGTAGCGGCTGCGGGCCTGCTTACGGTTCTTCACGCCCTGGGTATCGAGGGCGCCACGGACGATCTTGTAGCGGACACCCGGGAGGTCCTTCACACGGCCGCCGCGGACGAGCACAATGGAGTGCTCCTGCAGGTTGTGGCCAACACCGGGGATGTAAGCGGTGACTTCAACGCCACCGTTGAGGCGCACACGGGCAACCTTACGCAGAGCCGAGTTCGGCTTCTTCGGGGTGGTCGTGTAGACGCGGGTGCAAACACCGCGGCGCATCGGGCTGCCCTTAAGCGCGGGAGCCTTGGTCTTCGAGACCTTAGGCGTGCGGCCCTTGCGGACCAGCTGGTTAATCGTAGGCACTCTCGTGTTCTCCGTTTTATCCGGAACGGCCGTTGGCGGCCGCTCTCTTGTCGCTGCGCCCCGCCGCTCGAGCTTTGAAGTGATCTCCAGAGCAGCTGAGGCGAAGCCTTAATAGTCGGACCGCACACCGGGGCCGGCGGACTCGCGTCCGGAAGTGCCCCTGGGCATGCGAAAATGTGGCATACGTTGCACAAGAACCCTGCAAACCGGAAACGTCGTCTCGGTTCATCCTCAGCACGAAGCTGGTTCCTGAACCGGCGCACTCATCCACTGCCACAATAACAATTAGTCTCCAGTCTACCACGGGCGGGCCCCGGCCCTTAATCGGCGGGGAATTCGGCCCCCCGGACCGGACATAAAGGCCGCCGGCAGACGGCCCGACGCGCTTAAAAGGGAACGGTCCCCCACCGTGAAGGTGGAGGACCGTTCAGTGACCTGTTACCGGGGCGGCGGGCCGCCCGGCAGGTTAGCGGAAGTCGCTGCCCAGATCGTAGTCATCCAGCGGGATGGCGTGGAACTCAGGAGCTCCGTCGCCGCCCAGGGAATCGTAGGAGAAGTCGCTGAACGCGCTCGGGCCGGTGAAGAGGTTGGCCTTCGCTTCCTCGGTCGGCTCGACCGTGACCTCGGTGTAGCGCGGGAGACCCGTGCCGGCCGGGATCAGCTTACCGATGATGACGTTCTCCTTGAGGCCCAGCAGCGGATCGCTCTTGCCTTCCATGGCCGCCTGCGTCAGGACGCGGGTGGTCTCCTGGAAGGATGCTGCGGACAGCCAGGACTCGGTGGCCAGCGAGGCCTTGGTGATACCCATGAGCTCGGGACGGCCGGAGGCCGGCGTCTTGCCCTCGGAGACCACGCGGCGGTTCGCGTCCTCGAACCGGCTGCGCTCGGCGAGCTCGCCGGGCAGCAGGTCGGATTCACCGGACTCGATGACCGTGACGCGGCGCAGCATCTGGCGGACGATAACCTCGACGTGCTTGTCGTGGATACCGATGCCCTGGCTGCGGTACACGCCCTGGACCTCGTCCACCAGGAACTTCTGCGCGGCACGGGGACCCATGATGCGCAGCACCTGCTTGGGGTCGACCGGACCGTTGATCAGCTTCTGGCCGACGCTGACGTGGTCGCCGTCTTCGATCAGGAGACGGGAACGGCGCAGCACCGGGTAGGCGATCTCTTCGGAACCGTCATCCGGGGTGATGACCAGACGCATCTGGCGCTCGGACTCTTCGATGGTGATGCGACCGGCTGCCTCGGCAATCGGTGCGACACCCTTCGGGGTACGGGCTTCGAAGAGCTCCTGGATACGGGGCAGACCCTGGGTGATGTCGTCACCGCCGCCGGCGGACACAGCACCACCGGTGTGGAACGTACGCATGGTCAGCTGGGTACCGGGCTCACCGATGGACTGTGCGGCGATGATGCCGACGGCCTCGCCGATGTCAACGGTCTTGCCGGTGGCCAGCGAACGGCCGTAGCACAGGGCGCAGGTACCGACACTGGACTCACAGGTGAGTACGGAGCGGACCTTGACCTCGGTGATGCCGGCCGCGAACAGCTCAGCGATGACCACGTCGCCGCAGTCGGTGCCGGCAGCCGCCAGGACCTTGCCCGAGGAGTCAACGACGTCCACGGCCAGGGTGCGGGCGTAGGCGCTGTTCTCCACGTTCTCGTCCAGGACCAGCTCGCCGTTGGCGTCAGCCACGGCGATCGGGGTGACGAGGCCGCGTTCGGTGCCGCAGTCCTCTTCACGGACGATGACGTCCTGCGAGACGTCCACCAGTCGACGGGTCAGGTAACCCGAGTTGGCGGTACGCAGTGCGGTATCGGCCAGACCCTTACGGGCACCGTGCGTGGCGATGAAGTATTCCAGCACCGACAGGCCCTCGCGGTAGGAGGACTTGATCGGACGCGGGATGATCTCACCCTTCGGGTTGGCCACCAGGCCACGGATACCCGCGATCTGACGGACCTGCATCCAGTTACCACGGGCACCGGAGGACACCATGCGGTTGATGGTGTTCATCGGCGACAGGCTGTCACGCATCGCCTGGGCGATCTCGTTCGTGGCCTTGTTCCAGATCTCGATCAGTTCCTGGCGACGCTCGTCGTCGTCGATCAGGCCCTTGTCGTACTGGCCCTGGATCTTCGCGGCCATGGTCTCGTAACCAGCCAGCAGCTCCGGCTTGGAGGCCGGAACCTCGATGTCCGAAATGGCGACGGTGACGCCCGAGCGGGTGGCCCAGTAGAAACCGGCATCCTTCAGGTTATCCAGCGTTGCCGCCGTGACGACCTTCGGGTAGCGCTCGGCGAGGTCGTTGACGATCCGTGACAGTTCGCCCTTGTCGGCAACAGCCTCAACCCACGGGTAGTCCGCGGGCAGCGTCTGGTTGAAGATGACCTGGCCCAGCGAGGTCTCGACCAGTGCGGTCTGACCCTGCTCCCAGCCCTCCGGGGCTTCCCAGCCGGCGTAGGGCACGAAGCCGTCAAGACGGATCTTGATCTTGGAGTTCAGGTGCAGCTCGTGCAGGTCGAACGCCATGATGGCCTCGGAGATCGAGGAGAAGATCCGGCCTTCGCCCGCCGAACCCACACGCTTGGTGGTCAGGTGGTAGAGGCCGATGATCATATCCTGCGACGGCAGGGTCACCGGGCGGCCGTCGGACGGCTTCAGGATGTTGTTCGAGGACAGCATCAGGATCCGGGCTTCGGCCTGGGCTTCGGGGCTCAGCGGCAGGTGCACTGCCATCTGGTCGCCGTCGAAGTCGGCGTT
>NZ_JBFBKP010000035.1:0-43415 GCF_040702285.1 Arthrobacter sp. NPDC080086 | reverse complement strand
GTTGCCGCCGCCGGACCCCGCGCCGCCGCCCGCCGTCGGCGTCTGCGATTCGACCTTGCTCATACCGCCTCCTCCGCCGCGAGCTGGGAGTTCACAATCTCGTTGTACGTCTCCGAGGTCTCCAGCAGCCCCTCATGCGTGCCCTGCGCGACGATTCGGCCGTCGTCGAGCACCAGGATCCGGTCCGCGTCCGCGATGCTGGAGACCCGCTGGGCGATGATCACCAGGGTCGCCCCGGCGGTGTGCTGCTTGAGCGCCTGCCGCAGCCGGGCGTCCGTGGCGGTGTCCAGCGAGGAGAACGAGTCGTCAAAGATGTACAGCTCGGGCCGTTTCACCAGGGCCCGGGCAATCGCGATCCGCTGCCGCTGCCCGCCGGAAACGTTGGTGCCGCCCTGCGAGATGGGCGCGTCCAGGCCGCCCTCCATCTCGCGGACGAAGTCCTCGGCCTGGGCGATGGCGAGGGCCTGCCAGAGTTCGTCCTCGGTGGCGTCGGGCTTGCCGTAGAGCAGGTTGCTGCGGACCGTGCCGGAGAACAGGTATGGCTTCTGCGGGACCAGGCCGATGTGCCCCCAGAGCAGGTCCGGGTGCAACTCGCGGACGTCCACGCCGTCGATCCGGACCGAGCCGGAGGTGGCGTCGAAGAGCCGCGGCATCAGGTTCACCAGGGTGGTCTTGCCCGAACCGGTGGAGCCGATAATCGCCGTCGTCTGCCCGGCGCGGGCCGTGAAGCTGACTTCGGAGAGGACCGGTGCCTCGGCGCCCGGGTAGGCGAATCCGACGTCGCGCATTTCCAGCTCGCCGCGGGCGGCACCGGCGAGGCTGACCGGATGCGCGGGCGGGCGGACGCTGGATTCGGTGCCCAGCACCTGCCCGATCCGGTCCGCGGAGACGGCGGCGCGCGGGATCATGACCGCCATGAACGTGGCCATCATGACGGACATCAGGATCTGCATGAGGTAGCTCAGGAACGCGATCATGGTGCCCACCTGCATGGACCCGTCCTCGATCCGGTACGCGCCGAACCAGATCACCGCCACGGAGGAGACGTTGAGGACCAGCATCACCGACGGGAACGCCAGCGCCATCAGCCGGCCGGCGCGCAGTGCGGTGTCCGTGACGTCCGCGTTGGCACGGCCGAAGCGCTCCGTCTCGATGTCCTCCCGGACGAACGCGCGGACCACGCGGATGCCGGTGAGCTGTTCGCGCAGCACCCGGTTCACCGTGTCGATCCGGGTCTGCATCAGCCGGAACAACGGCACCATCCGGCTCACGATCAGGCCCACCGCCAGCAGCAGCACCGGGACGCTGACCGCGATCAGCCAGGACAGCTGCACGTCCTGCCGGATGGCCATGATGACGCCGCCGATGCTAAGCATGGGAGCGGTGACCATCAGGGTGGCGGACATCAGCACCAGTTGCTGAACCTGCTGGACGTCGTTGGTGGAGCGGGTGATCAGGCTGGGCGCGCCGAAGCGGGTAACCTCCTGCTCGGAGAATTCGGCCACCCGGGTGAAGATCGCCCCGCGCACGTCCCGGCCCAGCGCCATCGCGGCCTTCGCGCCGAAATAGACGGCTGCGATGGTGCAGGCGATCTGCAGCAGCGTGATCATCAGCATCTGGCCGCCGGTGCGCAGGATGTAGTCCGTGTCCCCGCGCGCCACGCCCTGGTCGATGATGTCCGCGTTCAGGGTGGGCAGGTACAGCGAGGCGATGGAGGCGGCCAACTGGAAGACGACGACGGCGAGCAGCAGCGCGCGCTGCGGCCGCAGGTACTGTACGAGCAGTTTCCAGAGCATCCGGTCTCCACTTCTGAAAGCGCCACTCTCAGCGTCCCCACGCGCTGCTGGTTCGAACGCCAGTCTACGTCCGGATGCTGGGCGTGAACCGGGTTCCTCTCAGGGCGGACGTACCGCGGAATCTGGCCGGATCAGGGCGCCGCAGTCGCCCCCATGAAAGACGCCGGGCGTTCGGTGCTTGTGCTCCACGTAGGCCGGGAATAGCCTCCCAACCAGCGGTTCACCACCACACGGGAGGGATTCCATGCTGAGGCAGGTCGCGGAGGGCGTTCTGGTGCACGTGAGCGAGTTCCTTCAGAGTAACTGCGTGGTCGTCCAGGGCCGCGGCGGGGTTCTGCTGATCGACCCCGGCATCACGCGCACCGAACTGGCCGGCCTCGCTCACGACGTCCGCGAGCTGGGCCAGCCCGTCGTGGCAGGCTTCGCCACGCACCCGCACTGGGACCACGTCCTGTGGCACGAGGCCTTAGGCGACGCGCCCCGCTACGGCACGGCCCGGTGCGGGGCTTCGCTTCAGGCCTTGCTGTCCACGGGGGACTGGCAGGACCGCGTGGCCGGTGTCCTGCCGCCCGAGTTCGTCGACGAGATTCCGATGGAGCTGTTCGGGCTCATCACCGGTCTGCCCGACAACGCGTCGCATATTCCCTGGGACGGCCCCTCCATCCGCATCATCGAGCATCGGGCCCACGCCCGGGGCCATGCGGCGCTGCTCATCGAGGACCGCCGTGTCCTGGTTGCCGGCGACATGCTCTCCGACGTCCTGACGCCGTTCCTCGACCTCAACGCCGAGGATCCCATCGCCGACTACCTCGCGGCGCTGCAGCTGTTCGACGGCGTGGCCGACGGCGTCGATGCCGTCATCCCCGGGCACGGCTCGGTGGGCGGAACCGGGGAACTGCGGGAGCGGATCAGCCGGGACCGCGCCTTCGTGGAGGGCCTTCGCGCCGGCGGCGCGCAAGGCTCGCCCGGAAGTACCAGCTAGGAGGCGGGGTCGGCGTCGTGCCGTGCCGGGTGCTGTCCGTCGGTGGCGGCGCGGCCTTCGTGGCCGCCGTCGTTCTTCTTCCCGAAGGGCAGCACCTTGAGCAGCGGCGTCAGGACGGTCATGACCACCAGGCCCCAGGCGAGTCCCAGGACGGCCGAGCACAGGGTGTTCACCAGCCAGGCAAGGAACCCGCCCACCACGGCGACGCCGGCGACGGGGTGTTGGAGGGCGTGGACCAGGTCGTAGGGGCCGTGCCAGCCGAGGTCGTGGGCGCCCTGCAGCATGATGTGCCCGCCCACCCAGAGCATGGCGCCCGTTCCGATGACGGTGATGGTGGTCAGGACCTTCGGCATTCCCCGGACCAGGAGCTCCCCGAAGCGCTTCGATCCGGCGGAGTCCTTGGTCGTCAGGTGCAGGCCGATGTCGTCCATCTTGACGATCAGCGCGACGGCGCCGTACACGGCCGCGGTGATCGCGATGGCGACAGCCACCAGGACGACAGCGCGGACCCACAGCGATTCGGCCGCCACCTCGTTCATGGCGATGACCATGATCTCGCAGGACAGGATGAAGTCGGTGGTGATGGCGCCCTTGGTGACCTTGGCTTCGGCCTCCGGGCCCCGGTCCACCGCCGGGGTGTCCTCATCCGCCTCGTGCTGGCCGCGGAGCTTGTGCCAGATCTTCTCGGCGCCCTCGTAGCAGAGGTAGGTACCGCCGGCCATGAGGATGAACGGGATGATCCACGGGATGAAGGCGCTGATGAGCAGCAGGGCCGGCAGGATGATCAGGAGCTTGTTGCGCAGCGAACCCCGGAAAATCTTCCAGATCATCGGCAGTTCGCGGGACGGGTCCGCGCCGGACACGTACTGCGGGGTCACGGCGGCGTCGTCAATTACGACGCCGGCGGCCTTGGCACCGGCTTTGGCCGCGCCCGCCGCGACGTCGTCCACCGAGGCGGCGGCGATCCTGGCCAAGGCGGCGATGTCGTCCAGCAGGGCGACCAGACCGCCGCTCACCGGGCGCTTCCGGGCTGTCGAGAGTCAGAAGGAAGGTCGCGGCAGCCTCTGTCCAGGCACGTTGTCGGCATCTCCGAAGTATATGCGGGCGCCTCCTCAGACGCGGAGCCAGCGGAGGCCGTGCGGCTCCAGGGTCAAGCCGTCCCGGAGGGTGACCCGTCCGCCGCCGATGAGGTCCTCGGCCGTGTCCGGCATCCCGCCGAGCGTCGCGGCGTCGAGGTGCTGGGCGGTGTCGCCGAAGTTGGCGAGCACCAGGATGGTGGATTCCCCGCCGCCGGCAGTCCCCGGGCGCTGGTAGCCCAGCATGTGCGGGTTGTGGGTGTGGAACGGGATCAGGCGGCCGCCCGCGAACTCGGGGGTCCGCCGTCGCACGTCGATCAGGTGGGTCAGCCCGGCGAAGATCTTCCCGGCGTCCGTTGCCGGGTCCGTCCGTTCGGCGTACCGCTCCGCCGGGTACTCCGGACGTCCCACCCAGCGGCTGTCCTCGGCCTTGGCCGGGTCCTGGCGGTAGGCGTAGTCGTTCAGCTGCCCCACCTCGTCGCCCAGGTACAGCAGCGGGATGCCGCCGGTGCTGAGGACGATCGAGTGCGCCAGCAGGATCCGCGCCACAGCGGAACCGTCACCCGCCTCGAGCCCGGCGAGGGACGCCGTCGTGCCCGAGACGCGGCAGTCCCCGGTGCGCGGGTTGTCCTGGAACGGCACGCCGCGGGCAAAACTGTCCGGGAACCGGTTGACGAAGAAGGCGTTGAGGAAGCTGCGGTGGTCGTGGCCGTTTATGCCGAACTCGGCGGCGTCCTCGTCGGAGAAGGTCCAGCCGATGTCGTCGTGGCTGCGGACGTAGTTCACCCAGGCGGTACCGTCCGGGATGTGGTGGCGGCGTTCCAGCGCCTGGGCCAGCAGGTTCACCTCGCGGGTGGCCAGCGTGTTCCAGATCAGGGCCATCTGCAGCGGGTTGTAGCTGAGCTGGCACTCCCCCGGGCTGATGTACTGCACCACCTCGTCCGGGTGCACGATCGCCTCGGACTTGAACAACAGCGACGGCGCCGCGAGCCTGCACACGGCGTTGAACGCCTGCAGCAGCAGGTGCGCCTCCGGCAGGCTCTCGCACGGGGTGCCCAGCTGCTTCCAGATGAACGCCACCGCGTCCATCCGCACGATGTCCACGCCCTGGTTGGCCAGGTAGAGCATTTCCCCGGCCATGGCGCGGAACACCCGCGGGTTGCGGTAGTTCAGGTCCCACTGGAAGGAGTGGAAGGTGGCCCAGATCCAGCGCCCGTCCTCCAGCTGGATGAAGGAGCCGGGGTGGTCATCCGGGAAGATCTCCCGGACGGTCTCCTCGTACGCGTCAGGCATGGTCCGGTCCGGGAAGATCAGGTAGAAGTCCTCGAAGCCGGGTTCCCCCGCCACGGCCTTGCGCGCCCAGTCGTGTTCGTTGGAGGTGTGGTTGAAGATGAAATCCACCACCAGGGCGATGCCGTTCTCCCGGAGTTCGCGGGCGACGGCGGCGAGCTCGGCCATGGTGCCCAGGTCCGGGTTGACGTCGCGGTAGCTGGAGACGGCGTAGCCGCCGTCCGAGTTCTCCTCCGGGGCGCGGAACAGTGGCATCAGGTGCAGGTAGGTCAGGCCCAGCTCCCGGAAGTACGGGATGCGGGCGCGCAGGCCGGAGAGGTCCCCGGCGTAGAGGTCCACGTAGCAGACCCCGCCCAGCATGCCGTTGGACTGGAACCAGTCCGGGTCCGCCGCGCGGGCCGCGTCCAGGGCCTTCAGGTCAGCTGGCCGGTCCTGCCAGGACGCCGCCGCGTCGAGGACCAGCTGCCGCAGTTCGGCGTCGCCGTCCGGGCCGTAGATCCGCCGGAACAGGGACTCCAGCCGGGGGAATTCGGCGTCGAACCGCTCCTGAAACGCTTCCCAGTCCCGGTCCGTGGTGCCGAGCCGGCGGGCGGCGGCCACCTCGGAGGCCAAGGTTGCGCGGATGCTGTCTCCGGGCACGGTTCCGGGGGAAGTGGTGGGCGGCACGGTGCTCCTTCGCTGCGGTGGCGGCCGACGGCGTGTGCGGCCCTGGAGATAAGGCTGTGGCCTGGGCGCGGCGTTGTCCATCCCGGACCGCGGTCCGGGCGTCAGAATCTGTGGCGACGGTCACGATGGCCGGCCGATCGTCAGCCTGATTACTACCTCCACCGCGCGCCGGTTCGACCCAGCCTCCCCGATGGCGTAGACATGAGGACCATGACCTCTACCCAGACACCGTCTCCGCTGGAAACCCCCGCCGCGGCTTCCGCCCACGCAGCACTCTTTTCCGAACCCGAGGTCGTCACCGCCGTCGTCGTTCCCGGCCTGGATCCGTCCAAGGTCGCCGCGCAGTTCTCCGACCCGCTGTAGCCTGCGTCTGGCGGGCTTCCTAGGTTGAAGCCGGCCAGTCGGACCCCACGGCGAGCCACGCACGGTCGATGGCCGCCAGGGTGTCGGCGTCCAGTGGTCCGCCGGCCACAGCCGCGATGTTGTGCCGCAGGTGCTCCAGCTTGGCCGTGCCCGCGATGGCGGTGTGCACGCCGGGCGCGTACACCGTGAACCGCAGGGCGAATTCGGCCCAGTCCAGGGCCCCGGGGTCCAGCTCGAGGGCCCGGAGCCGTTCCCAATAGAGCTCGGCGTAGTTTCCCACCGGCCGCTCGGGGAACCGCCAGGGTGCGTTTGCGATCGGACGCTTGGCGATGACGCCCAGCTCGGGTTGCTTGCCCACGACGTTGCGCAGGTTCCACTGATCGGCGATGTTGACGCTGGTTTCGATCGCGCCGAACCGGCCCGACTCCGCTGCGAAGGCCAGCGCCTCGTTGTCCCCGCTATAGCCGGCGACGCCGATCTTGCCGTCGGCGACGGCCCGGTCCAGCGTGTCCTGCAGGTCGCCGCGCCGCAGCACGTCGAGCGGGCAGGAGTGCAGGTAGAAGATGTCTAGGCGTTCGGACTGCGTCAGGCGCAACGACCGTTCGATGCTTTCCCGCACGCTGCCCGGCGACCAGTCCCGTTGGCCGTTGATCTTCGGGCCGCCCTTGGTGGAGAGGACGAACTCCTCCCGCCGGTGGCCAAGGTGCCGGCCGATGCGCTCCTCGCTCAGCCCGTAACTGGCCGCGGTGTCGATCAGCGTGACACCCAGATCCAGTGCCCCGTTGAGCACGTCAGCGGCGTCGCGCTCGGTGACGTCGGATTCCCCGATCTGGCCGGCACCGAGCCCCACGATGGAGACATCCAATCCGGTATCGCCGAACGGCCTTTTCTCCAGCATTGTCGCTCCCTTGTCTCCGGCCATGCCCACCCTCGCGGGGTGGGCCGGTCATCAGTCTCGTGGGGAAGCGTTGACGCTCCCCGCCCTCAGGCTATCCGCCGTGCACCGCAGACCGGGCACGGCGGACAGCCTGTGGGACGCCCGTCCTAGTTGGTGGTGAGGACCACGCGGAAGCGGGCCTTGCCGGACATCATGTGGTCGAAGCCCTCCGCCGCCTTCTCCAGCGGGTAGGTCTCGATCATCGGGCGGACCCCGGTGAGGGCGGAGAAGCGGAGGGTGTCCTCGGAGTCCTTCGCGGTGCCGGAGGCGTGGCCGTTGACGGAGCTGCTGCCCATCACCAGGCTGGCCGCGGAAACCTCAAGGTTTTCGTGCGGGACGCCCAGGACCACCAGGCGGCCGCGCGGGGCCAGGCCGCCGACGGTGCCGGACATCGCCGCGGCGTCCGTGACGGTGGCGAGGACCACCTTGGCGCCGCCGAGCTTCTTCAGTTCCTCCGCGACGTCGGACGAGGTGCTGTCGATGTAGTGATGCGCGCCAAGCTCCTTGGCGAACGATTCCTTCTCCGAACCGCGGGCGATCGCCACGACCTCGAAGCCCATCTTCGCGGCGAACTGCACACCCAGGTGGCCCAGGCCGCCCAGGCCGAGGACGGCGACGACGTCGCCCGCGCGGGCGCCGCTGTGCCGCAGGCCGTTGAAGGTGGTGACGCCGGCGCACATCAGGGGCGCGGCCTCCTCGAAGCTCAGCCCCTCCGGGATGGCGGCCAGGGCGTCGGCCGGGGCCACGAGGTACTCGGCGTAGCCGCCGTCGGCGCTCAGGCCGGTGGTCTTGCCCACGGAGCAGGTGATGAAGTCGCCGCGGCGGCAGGAGTCGCACTCGAAGCAGGCGCCGCCGAACCAGCCGACGCCCACGCGCTGGCCGGCTTCCCACCGGGTGACGCCCTCGCCCACGGATTCGACCGTGCCGGCGACCTCGTGGCCGGGGACGCGGGGGTAGGAGGACGCGAAGCCGGCTGCGGCCATGGCGTCGGAGTGGCAGATACCGCTGGCGTGGACCTTGACCAGGACGTGGCCGCGGGGAACCTCGGGGACCTCCCGGTCGACTGTTTCGAAGGAGGAGCCGGGGGCTGCAAACTGGATGGCTTTCATGGGGGTGCCTTTCCATAGTTCTCGATGGCGGCCCGGGTGGGGAGAGCCGGGCCGTTCAGTCATGCGGGGGCACACGGCAGCGGTGCCGGCCGGCCGTCATGGCCAACCGGCACCGCGATAACCGCAGGCCCGTCCGTCAGTTTACGACCGGAGGCTGGGCGTGGGCAGGGTGGAATTTTCCTAGTGAGCCAGTGCCGGCTGCGGCGCCTTGACCGGCTCCGCCGGCTGGCCGGCGCCGGGGGTCGCGACGGCGCCCGCCGGGGCTTCGGTGCCGTGCCCGGCGTCGGCCGCCACGCTGCCGCCCGCAGGAGCTTCGGTGCCGTGCCCGGCGGCGGCCGCGTCGGCGTCGGCCTCCGTGGGAACGAACCCGGCCTTGAGCTCGCGGTGCAGGGTCACGGTGTCCAGCGACTTCTGCCACTTGGCGACGGCGATGCAGGAGACGATGTTGCAGACGGTGCTGGTCAGGGCGCGGGCCTCGCTCATGAAGCGGTCGATGCCGACGATCAGGGCCACGCCGGCCACCGGGAGGGTGGGCATGACGGTCAGGGTCGCCACCAGGGCCACGAAGCCGCTGCCGGTCACGCCGGCCGCGCCCTTGGAGGTCAGGAGCATCATGCCGAGCATCACCAGGATCTGGCCCCAGCTGAGCTGGATGTCGCACGCCTGGGCTATGAACATGGAGGCGAGGGTCAGGTAGATGGCCGTGCCCGAGAGGTTGAAGCTGTACCCGGTGGGGACCACCAGGCCCACGACACTCCGGTCGCAGCCGACGCGCTCCAGCTTGGAGAGCAGCCGCGGCAGGACGGGCTCGCTGGAGGAGGTGGCCAGGACGATGAAGAACTCGTCCTTGAAGTAGCGCAGGGTCTGCCAGAGGCTGAAGCCGGTGATCCGGGCGAGCAGGCCCAGGCCGACGACGACGAACACGATGCAGGCGGCGTAGAAGGCCACGATCAGCATGCCCAGGTTGCCGATGGAGTGCGCGCCGTACTTTCCGACGGTGAAGGCCATGGCGCCGAAGGCACCCAGCGGGGCGACCTTCATGATGTACCCGAAGACCACGAAGAGCATCTTGTTGAAGCTGTTCACCACGGTCAGGGCCACCTGGCCGGGGGCGCCGAGCTTGCTGAAGGCGAATCCGCAGAGCATCGCGATGACCAGGACGGGCAGCACCTCACCGTCGGCGAAGGCGCCCACGAAGGTGGTGGGGATGATGTTCAGGAAGAAGTCCACGGGGTTGCTGCTGGGCAGCTGACTGGTGTACTTCGCGGCCACCGAGGAGTCCAGGTGCGCCGGGTTGATGTGCATGCCGGTGCCGGGCTGGATGATCATCACCGCGGCCAGTCCCAGGGCCAGGGCCACCGCGGTCAGCGCGTAGAACAGGCCGAGGGAGCGGAGCAGTGTGGGCCGGACCTGCTTGGTGTCCGTCAGGGAGGTGATGCCGCCGACGATCGTGCAGAAGACGATCGGGGCGATCATGAACTTCACCAGCTTGACGAACCCGTCGCCGATCGGTTTCAGCCCGGCGCCGAGATCCGGCCAGAGGGAGCCCACCAGGACGCCGAGGGCGACGCCGATGAGGACCTGGACGTAGAGATGCCCGAGGATGGATTTGATCTTCATTGAACAACTTCCTTGCTGAATGCGGCCCTCTCATGATGACAGGGCAACAGGTACGGGTGCTAGGCGGAGATGCCAGATGACCTGGCGACGTCAATATCGGCCGTAGCGAGGTGCCGGGCCGCGCGGTGCAGCGCGACTTCGGTGATGGAGCCGTCGTCCCCGGCGACGACTTCCGTGGTGACCACGCCGGCGGGGGTGCCGATGCGCAGCAGGCGGGAGGTGCCCGGGGCGAGTTCCGGGGCCTGGCGGAGCAGCCCGGCCGGAACGGAGCCGGGCAGGGCCGCGGCCAGGGAGACGGCCACCGCGGAGGTGAGGCCGATGGCCGGGTGCGGGGCGAGCATGGAGAGCATGCGGACCCGCAGGTCGTGGGAGTCCGCGGTGACCAGGGTGCCGTCCGCGGCGGTGTAGTCGCCCGGTTCGTCGACGACGCCGACCTTGGGTACGGCGTTCTGCGGCGGGTCCTCCGGCTTCCGCAGGCCCATCCTCAGGCCCGCCGCGGCCCGGGCCGCCACCAGGGTTCCGAGCTGCCCGGCGAGGTTGCCGGTCATGTCGGAGAGGTCCACGCCGGCCTGGTCGGCGGGAATCAGGACCGCGGGGGCGCCGGCGTCCACCAGTGTTGCCGCCACGGAGCGTGGACCGAGGTCGATGCTGTCCGCCGGGGCGTCGGTGGGCAGGACGGCGCCGGTGCTGCGGCCCCAGGGGCCGTGGAAGGACAGGCTGACGGGGACGCCGACGGCGGAGCTGCCGGGAACCCGGGCCAGTCCGGACTTCGGGACGGTGCCGCCCGGGGTGGGGACGGTGCCGCTGAGCACGGCGCCGGTGTTGAGGTTGCGCATCCGGACCCGGGTGAGTCCGTCCGCGGCGGGGACGATGCCCGTCTGCACGGCGAACAGGGCGATAGCCGTGGCGCAGTTGCCGCAGTTGGAGCCGAGCTCCACGGTCCGGTCCCCGATCCCCACCTGGGCGAACAGGTAGTCCAGGTCCGCGTCCTCTCCGGGGGTGGCCCAGATGACGGCGGCCTTGGAGGTGGTGGAGGTGCCGCCGCCGACGCCGTCGAGCTGCCGGGCGTCCGCCGCGCCGAACGCGTCGGCGAGCAGTTCGCGGATTTCTTCCCGGTTGGTTGCGAACGGGGCGACGTCTTTCGCGTCAAACAACCAGCATTTGCTGGTCCCGCCCCGATACCAGTGGCCTCGCAGTCCCACGGTGTTCTCCTTCATGTGGTGCAGATGGTTCATCGCGCATCCCTGCGCTTCCCTCTCTACGATCCGGCAGCGGAGGCTTCAGCACAATCACGATAAATTCCACACCTATTCACTTTTGCTAAAGTCAGGGAATGGCAAAGCTTGATCTTCACCGGCTCCACCTGCTCCGCGAAGTGCACCGTTCCGGGTCCCTGACCTCCGCGGCGGCGGCCCTGTCCTTCACCACTTCCGCCGTCTCGCAGCAGATCGCGAAGCTCGAACACGAGGTGGGAGTGTCCCTGGTGGACCGGCAGCCGCGCGGCGTTGTCCTGACCGAGGCAGGGCTGGCGCTCGTGGGCTACGCGGACAGCATCGACCGCACCATTGAGGCGGCCCGGGCGGAAATGGACGAGTTCGCCGGGCTCCGCCGGGGACAGCTGCGGATGGGCACCTTCCCCACGGTGGGCGCCTCGCTGATGCCGGATGTGGTGCTGGCGTTCCGGGCCCGGTACCCGGACGTGGCAGTGACAGTGATCAGCGCCCGGCGCGAGGGGCTGCTGGAGTCGCTGCGCCGGCGCGACGTCGAGCTGACCCTGCTCTGGGACTACCCCTGGCAGGAGATCGCGGACGAGGACCTCTCCCTGGTCCGGTTGATGAATGACCCCACCATGCTGCTGGTGCAGCGAGACCACCCACTGGCCGGGAAGAAGTCGGTGCGGATCGAGTCGCTGCGGGACCAGGAGTGGATTGTCCGGGATGAGCACCCGGTGGCGGACGTGCTCCGGCGGGTCTGCCGCGAGGCGGGGTTCGAGCCGCGGATCGCCTTCGACGCCAACGACTACCAGGAGACCCAGGGCATGGTGGCGGCGGGAATCGGGATCGCCCTGGCACCGCAGCTTGCGCTCAGCGCCCTGCGGCCAGACGTCGTCGCCGTCCCCCTTGCCGGCGCCCCGAAACGCCGGATCCTCCTGGCCCAGCTGGCCAACCGCCGGCTCAGCCCCGCGGCGCAGCAGGCCGCCGCGGTGTTCCGGTCCACGGCGAAGCGCCGGGCCGCGGGGCGTATAACGGAGTCACCGGCAACCGAGGAGCAGCCATGACCGCACCGCTTTCCGTCATCGTCTTTGACGTCAACGAGACCCTGTCCGACATGTCGCCGATGGGCGGCCGCTTCGAGGAGGTGGGAGCGCCGGTGGAGCTGGCCCCGCTCTGGTTCGCCTCCCTGCTGCGGGACGGCTTCGCGCTGGCCGCGGCCGGTAGCAACCAGGACTTTGCCGCGATCGGCGCGGCCGTCCTCCGGGAGCTGTTCGCCGGTGCTGAGTTGAACCGTCCGCTCGACGACGCCGTGCAGCACGTGATGGACGGCTTCGGCAGCCTGGGCGTCCACCCGGACGTCCCGGACGGGATCCGGTCCCTGGCAGCCGCCGGGTTCCGGCTGGTCACGCTCAGCAACGGTTCGGTCCGGATCGCCGGGAAGCTGCTGGACGACGCCGGGATCCGGGATTCGTTCGAGGCGCTGCTCTCGGTGGAAGATGCGCCCGCCTGGAAGCCTGCGCGGGCGTCCTACGAGTACGCGGCCGATAGCTTAGGCGTGGAGCCGGGAGAAATGCTGCTGGTGGCCGTGCACCCGTGGGACATCCACGGCGCGGCCCGTGCCGGGCTGCGGACCGCCTGGCTGAACCGGTCCGGCCACGGCTACCCGGCGCATTTCGAGGCGCCGGACATCACCGTCGCGGCGTTGACGGAGCTTCCGGCGGCGCTGGGCTCCTCCCGGGGCATACTGTGATCATGAAATTCACCACCACCATCCAGGGCAGCGCCACAAAAACCGGAATCGTCGTGCCGCAGGAGGTGGTCGACGCACTGGGCGCCGGCCGGAAACCGCCCGTGGTGGTGACCATCAACGGGGCCAGCTACCGCAGCAGCATCGCGGTGATGGGCGGGCAGAACATGATCGGCGTCAGCGCCGCCAACCGGGCCCTGACGGGCGTGGCCGGCGGCGACACGGTGGAGGTCGACGTCGAGGTGGACACCCAGCCGCGCGTCGTCGAGGTCCCGGAGGACCTGGCCGCCGCGCTGGAGGCGGACCCGGAGGCGAAGGCGTTCTACGCGACGCTGAACTACAGCAGCCAGCGCCGGTACGTGGAGCCGCTGGCCGACGCAAAGACGGCGGAGACCCGAGCCCGCCGCGTGGCCAAGGTGGTGGCCGACCTCCGGGCCGGGAAGAAGTAGCTTCCCCGTTAGGGGCGGCTCCCGGCGTCGTCCCCGTTTCCTACCGGTCGCTAACCTCCAGGCCATAGCGCCGCTGCCCCAGCACGGCCTTGAAGGCCGCGTCCTCCGAGGCGGCGGAGAAGGGGCCGAAGCGCCCCTCCACGGCCCAGCGGGTGTCTTGGTCGATGAGATCCGCGTTGATCCGGGCCCCGCTCATGACACCATCGGCTGCCGCGGTGACCACCTGCGCCATCGGGTTCGAGACGTTGCCGGCCGCGTACACGCCGCGGACGGCTGTGGCGCCACCCATCGGATCAGCCTCCACAAACCGGCCGGCCCCCGACGGATGCGGCTGTGACGTCAGTCCAAGGGACTCAAGAAGGTGGGAGCGGGCCTCCAGCCGGGACGCGACCGCCACCGCCTGGACGTCGAAGGAGTGCCCCGAGCCGAGGGTGACGCCCCGCAGGACGCCGTCCGCGGCGTCGACCGAGGCCACCGGTCCGTCAACGACCGTGATGGAGCGGGCCGCCAGCTTTTCCCATTCCTCGTCGGTGGGTTCCACCGTGTCGTTGAGGAACAAGGTGATCTCCGTCGACCACTGGCGGAACAGCAAGGCCTGATGCATGGACAGCGGCCCCGTGCCCAGCACCCCGATCCGTTGCCCGCGGATCTCCCAGCCGTGACAGTAGGGACAGTGCACCACGCCCTTGCCCCACTGCTCCCGAATCCCCTCAATCGGGGGCAGCTCATCGGTCAGGCCGGTGGTGACCAGAAGCCGCCGCCCCGAAATCCGGCGCCCGTCGCCGGTCGTCACATCGAAACCATCGGGGGTGCGCCGGGCCGAGACCGCCTCGCCGTCGATCAGCGTTCCCCCGTAAGAAAGCACTTCCCGCCGGCCGGCGGCCAGCAGCTCGCCGGGCCTGATTCCGTCCCGGGAGAGGAACCCGTGCACGCCCGCCGCCGGCGCATTGCGGGGTGCAGCGGAATCAATGACCACCACCGAGCGCAGCGCCCGGGCCAGGGTGGTGGCCGCGCTGAGGCCGGCCGCTCCGCCGCCCACAATCACAACGTCACATCGCGTGTTTTCCATACTGCTGAGCCTCTCGATCTGTCGCTAAACCTCCCGCCGCCGCGGGCGGGGCATAGCAACAGCCTGATACTCCTGCGCTGAAACTGGCAAAGAAGTTTGCCATTCTGGCAAAATGGGCGCATGACAAACGACCTCGATGCAGTCCTCGGAGCAGTGGGCCCGCGGCTCAAGGCACTCCGCGTCGAACGGAACCTCACCCTCACCGAGGTTGCCGCCGCCTCCGGGGTGTCCGCCAGCACCCTGTCACGTCTCGAAGCGGGCCAGCGGCGGCCTAACCTGGAGCTCCTGCTCCCCCTCGCGCGGCTCTACGGGGTGCCCCTCGATGACATGGTTGACGCCCCGTCCACCGGGGATCCGAGAATCCACCTCAAGCCCATTACCCACGCCGGGATGACGGCCGTCCCGCTCACCCGCCGCCCGGGCGGTTTGCAGGCCTTCAAGATGGTCCTGGAAGGCGACGCCCGCGGGGAGGAACCGGATCCGCGCGTTCACGAGGGCTACGAGTGGCTCTACGTCCTCAACGGCAGGCTGCGCCTGGTCCTGGGCGACAAGGACTTCGAACTGCGCCCGGGCGAGGCTGCCGAGTTCGACACCCACACGCCGCACTGGTTTGCCAGCGCCGACGGCCGGCCCGTGGAGTTGATCAGCCTGTTCGGCCAGCAGGGCGAGCGGATGCACGTCCGCGCCCGGCCGAAGACTGCATCACCCGGGCACGGGCGGGACTAGCCCGGCAGGGGGCTCCTGATGGTTTCCGGTGGGGCCTAGCCGTTCAGCACCACGTTGACGGGCGGTTCGCCGGCCAGCATGAGGTCGATCTGGCGCTGCAGCAGCCTGCCCATGCGGGGGCGCATCGCGGCGGAGGCGCCGCCCACGTGCGGAGTGATGATGACGCCGGGAATCTCCCAGAGCGGGTGGTCGGCGGGCAGCGGTTCGGGGTCGGTGACGTCGACGGCGGCGCGGATACGGCCGGCGGAGGTGTGCTTGACCAGCGCGTCGGTGTCAGCCACCGGGCCACGGGCGATGTTGACCAGCAGGGCGCCGTCGGGCATTGCGGAGAGGAATGCGTCGTCGATCAGGTGCCGGGTGGAGTCGCTGAGCGGGACGCCCACGATCACTATGTCGTGTTCCGGCAGCAGGGCGTGGAGTTCGTCGATGCCGTGGATGGGTCCACGGTTATCGGTCCGGGCGCGGCTGGCCACGCGGGTCACCATGGTCTCAAAGGGCAGGAGCCGGTCCTCGATGGCCTTGCCCACGCCGCCGTAGCCCACGATCAGCACGCGCTGGTCCGCCAGGCTGGCGGTGGGCCGGCCCTCCCAGCGGCGTTCGCGCTGGTTCTGCAGGATGCGGGGGAACTCGCGCTGGCTGGCCAGGATCAGCGCCAGGGTCAGTTCCGCGGTGGAGGTCTCGTGCACGCTGGCGGCGTTGGCGAAGACGTGACCGTCCGGCAGGAACTCCGCCACGCCGTCGAACCCGATCGACTGGCTCTGCACCAGCCCCGTCTCCACGCCGTCCAGGCCGCGCAGCACCGCCGGGCCGCCCATGTACGGCGGCACCACAATGTCGAGCCGCGGCATGGGCGGTTCGCCGGAGAGGTCCCACTCCAGGACCGTGACGTCCGGGTCCGGGGTGAGGTAGTCGCGCAGGGTGGCATCCGGCAGGGAGACAGTGATTTTCCTAGGCATGGCAGCCAGCCTAACCGTACGGTCCGACCACGGCCCGCAGCGTCCGCCAGGCGGGAAGCTGGGAGTTGGCCCACACCTGTCCGGCCGGGCCGCGTGGGGCGTGGACTTCGCCGCCACCCGGGCCTACATTCGAGGCATCCCCCCGGCCTGCCGCCCAGGCCAGCACGTGAAAGGCCCGCCCCATGGACTCCCCCGCCCCCCGCAAGCCCGCACCGGAGAGCTCACGGGCCGGCACCGGGGGTGCCGGAATGGCACCATCCGGTGGGCCGCGGGTCAGCCCGCGGGTCCGGGCACGGCGCCGGATTTTGGCGGTGTGGTCCACGACGGCGCTGGTCCTGGCCGGGGCCATCACGGTCGGAACGGTGCGGACCGGCCCGGAACCGAAGACCGACTTCTGGGCCACGCTGAAGAGCCAGCTGCAGCCCCTGCCCGCCCGGGACGTCAAGGTGAACACGCCGCCGCCCGCCGCCGTCGACCTCTCCAGCGAGATCAAACGGATCCTGGCCGAGAATCCCGACTACCGGATCGGCGTCGTCGTGCAGGACACCCGGGGCGGCGAGCCGCAGCGCTTCGGCGACACCGCCGATTACACCGCAGCCAGCACCGCGAAAATCCTGACCGCGGTGGCGTACTACGCACTGGTGGAGCGGGGCGAACGCTCGCTGGAGTCCCGGCTGGGCAGCTACGACGCCGGCTTCCAGATCCAGGCGATGGTCAACACCAGCAGCGACGACTCCTGGTTGCTGCTGATGAAGGACATCGGCTACCCGGAGCTGATCACGTACGCGGCGTCGATCGGCATCAGCTACGACCCGGAACAGAACCTGCTGACCCCCGTCGAGATGGCGTCACTGCTCAAGCAGCTCTACGCCGGGCAGTTGCTCAGCCCCGAGCACACCGAGGAACTGCTGGGCTTCATGCAGCGCACCAACGACGAGGAGCTCATCCCCGCCGCGGTCCCGGAGGGCGTGACGGTGAGCCACAAGTACGGGCTGCTGGAGGGATTCGTGCACGACGCCGCCGTGCTCAGCTCCGGGAACGCCGCCTACGCCGTGGCGATCTACACCTGGGGCGGGTCCGACGCCGACAGTCCGGAGCGGATCGAGGTCTTCCACGAACTGACGACGGCGGTTACCGGGGCGCTGTTCCGGCGGTAGGGGCGGGGCGGCCCCGGCGTCACAATGCTGCGGGCGCCCGGTTCAGGGGCGCTCGCGCCGAGGGATCAGCGGCCGAAGAGCTTGGCGAAGAAGCCGGTCTTGGGCTCGTTCTCGTGGCCCTTGCAGCGGTCCGCGGCCTTGACGCCGCGCATCACCTGGTCAACGTGCTGGCCACAGCCGGCCCAAGTGGTCTTTCCGCATTTCCTGCAGGTCACTGCACGGCACATTCGCTACTCCCTTGTTGTAGGTCTTCGTAGCCTCAGTATACCCCTGGGGGTATTTTCTGCAAGCCGCAGGAACAGTCGGCCGCCACCGGTCGTTGCTCCCCTTTAGCGGGCGCTTCCCTTCAGCGGCGCAGCTGCCCGCAGAGACGTCAGACCGTACAGATCAGAACACGACAGTACCGAGAGGACCGCTCCATGGCTTACATCAAGGTTGGAACCGAGAACACCACCGACGTCGAGCTTTACTACGAGGATCACGGCAGCGGCCAGCCCGTAGTCCTGATCCACGGCTACCCGTTGGACGGCTCATCCTGGGAGAAGCAGACCACTGCGCTGCTCTCCGCAGGCTACCGTGTGATCACCTACGACCGCCGCGGCTTCGGCAAGTCCAGCAAGCCCACCGACGGCTATGACTACGACACGTTCGCTGCCGATCTGGACACCCTGATGAACGGGCTGGACCTGAACGATGCCGTCCTGGTCGGCTTCTCAATGGGCACCGGCGAGGTTGGCCGGTACCTGGGCCGCTACGGCTCCTCCCGGGTGGCGAAGGCCGTTTTCCTCGGCTCGCTGGAGCCCTACCTGCTGCAGGCGGACGACAACCCCGACGGCGTCCCGCAGTCCGTGTTCGACGGCCTGCTCGAAGCGGTCACCGCGGACCGGTATGCGTTTTTCACCGACTTCTTCAAGAACTTCTACAACAGCGACTCCTTCCTGGGCACCCCGCGGCTCAGCGAGGAGGTCATGCGCGCCGGCTGGAACCTGGCCAGCTCGGCCGGACCCACCGCGTCCGTCGCCGCCCAGCCGACCTGGCTGACCGACTTCCGCGCCGACGTCGCCAAAATCGATGTGCCTTCCCTGATTGTGCATGGCACCGCCGACAACATCCTGCCGATCGATGCCACGGGCCGGCGCTTCGCCAAGGCCCTGCCGAGCGCGGAGTACATCGAGATCGAGGGCGCGCCGCACGGCATGCTCTGGACCCACGCCGCCGAGGTCAACGAGGCGCTACTGGGCTTCCTGGCGAAGTAACTTCCGCGCCGATTCCCGCATTCCGCACCGATTCCGGACCGGTGCGCCCCTGACCCGGGGTGCGCCGATCCGGAACCGGCGCGGTTTTCCGTTTCCGGCGCGGTTAGGGACCACAACCGCGGTCAGAACAGGGCGCCGGTTACCGCGCCGGTGATCTGGTGGATGATGTCGGTCCGCTCGGGGACACTGTCCAGGTCGTCGCCCTTGGTGTAGACGACCAGGGCGTAGGCGCGGCCGTCCTTGGCGAGGATGCCGGCGTCGTGCAGTTCGCCGCCGAGCAGGCCGTACTTGTGAAACACGGTGATGCCGGCGGGGACGGCGGCCGGGATGAGGGTCTCATCGTTGGTGTCCTGCATAGTTGACAGCAGCTGGGAGGTGTCCGCGGGGTCAAGCAGCTTGCCGGAGTAGAGGTCGGTCAGGATGCGGGCCGTGTCCGCCGGCGCCAGGGTGTTGCTCTCCGGGGTGTACTGGATTCCCAGGGCGGACGCGTAGTCGGAGAGGTTGCTGTGGCCGATCGCGTCCATGATCAGCGACCAGGAATCGTTGTCGCTCTGCTGGACCATGGCCTGGAGCTGGAAGCCGGCGGAGTAGGCGCCGAGCGTTCCGGTCAGGGTCGCCTCCCCGGTTTCCACCAGATGGTAGTAGGCGGCCGCGGCCAAGACCTTGGCGGTGCTGGCGGCTTCGAACTGCTCTTCCACGCCGTATTGGTGCACCGCGTCGCCGGCCGTGATGTCCTGCAGCGCGACACCGATTTGGTACTCCGGGTTGGCGTCGATGATGGCGTTGATCTTCGCGTCGAGGCCGGCGTCGATCGTGCCAGCAGGGGTGGCAGTGGAAGCGGCTGCTGCGGGAGCGACTGAAGGGGCGGCGACGGCGGAGGCGGGCACCGGAGTTGCCGGGGAGGCGGGGGCAGGGGCGTTCACGGTGGGAGCGGCAGCCGCCACGGGCGACGACGGCGCCACGCGGGAGTTCGCGAGGGCATGGATACCGGTGGTCAGCAGCGCGCCCAGCAAGAGGGTCGAGCCCGCGAGGACAACAGCCCGTCGGCGCCGGAAAGTCCGGGAGGGCGTCGGCCCGGGTCTGTGGGCCGATGTGGTGGTGCGGCCCTGCCGGGACGTGCTGTTTTCCATGGGAACAAGCTAGCCCTCGAAGCTATGCCGGAGCTATGAAACGGCTGGAGCTTGGCCGCCCGTCAAGGCGGCGCTTCCAGCCCAAGCACGGGGCCGGATGCCTGGACCCGCTATGCCCCCGTGGCTAGACCTCGTCGTCCCAGGTGCCCTCGGCCGCGGTGTCTTCGGGCTTGCCTCCCGCGTGCTCGTCTTCCGGGCCGACGTAGGCGGCCGGGACGGTGCCTGCGGCCTGGGTCATCTGCTCCTCGCGGATGTTCCCGGCGGCTTCTGCTTCCGGCTGCGGCTGTTCCTTCGGGGCGGAGTCCGGGTCGCCGGGGCCACGCAGGCCGGAGGGTTCGGTTCCGGGCTGGTTCGGGTCGCTCATGGTGTGCCTTTCGTCCGCGGCTGGCGTTTACCCCACCCTAGCCCCGTGGGCCCCTGGGCGGGCGGTTACCGGGGCATCCCGGCGTCGAACAGTTCCTCCAGCCCGCGCTTGAATTCCGCCCGGCCACCGTGGGCCGGGTGACGGATCTTCGGGGCGTGGACGCCGCTGCGAAGCAGGCTCCGGTGGGCGATGTTGCCGACTGCCACCACGGTGGAGATTCCAAACAGCGCCATCAGTTCCTCCCGGAAGGGGATGCCCGCCGCCGCTTCGGCCGCCGAGGGGGTGCGGTTGGACTGCGGTTGGCCCGGCCGGTGGGTGTGCCAGGGGCAGGCGCTCCAGAGCAGGGGCAGGAAGTCGAGCTCAGCCTGGACCTCCCACATCACGGTGGCGGTCGGCTCGACGGCAACCCCGGCGGCGTCCGGCGGGACTTCGTAGCCCTGGTCCTTGCCGAACAGGCCGAAGTGGTTGGGCGCTCCGGTGAACATCGAACGGTTGGTGAACGGCACGCCGGTGAGCCGCATGCCGCGGAAACCCGGCGCCTCACCCAGCAGCAACACCGGTGGCCGCCGGTCCAACAGCGCCTGCAGGTAGAGCTCCAGGTTCCGGCGCCGGACGGCGTTCGCGGGAACGGTGTCGGCGAAGAAGTTGTTGCAGGCAGGGCCCGTTTCCGCGGCGGCCAGCCGCCGCACGAAACCGTGGATCGCCGCCGTCGTCATCGCCGCCGTCGTCATCGCCGCCGTCGCCATGGGCTGCGTCGTCAGGGGCCGCGTCGTCATGGGAAGTGCCAGCGGGATGAGCCGCTACCAGCGCGGGTGGATCGCCGCCCGGAAGTAGCGGTCGTAGATTTCGTGGACGCCGACGTCGAACGTGGCGTCGATGCCCCGGACGGATGCCGCCTCCGCGTTGGCCCGCGCCTGGTCCACGCTGCGGGCACCCGGGATCACCGTGCTGACGCCGTCCTGCGCCGCCACCCAGGCGAGCGCCGCCTGGGCGGTGCTGACGCCGTCGGGCACCAACTGCTCGAACTCCGCCACCGCCTTCAGCCCCTCCTCGAAATCCACGCCGGAGAACGTCTCGCCGACGTCGAACGCCGAGCCGCTCCGGTTGTAATTGCGGTGATCGTCCGGGGCGAACGTGGTCTCCGGCGTGTACTTGCCCGAGAGCAGCCCGGAGGCGAGCGGCACGCGGGTGATGATGCCTACGCCCGCCGCCTGCGCCGCCGGCAGCAACTCGTCCAGCGGCTTGAGCCGGAACGCGTTCAGGATGATCTGCACCGTGGCCGTGCCCTCGTGCCGGAGCGCCTCCATGGCCTCATCCACCCGCTCCACGCTGACGCCGTAGTGACGGATGGCGCCCTCCGCCACGAGCGTGTCCAGCGCATCGTAAACCTCCGCGTTGCTGTAGACGGCCGTGGGCGGGCAGTGCAGCTGGACCAGATCCAGCTGGTCAACGCCGAGGTTGCGGCGGGAGCGGTCCGTCCACGCGCGGAAATTCTCCAGGGTGTAATTTTCCGGCCGCTGCTCCACCCGGCGGCCCATCTTGGTGGCCACGGTGATGTCCAGGTCCGGGTTCGCGGCGAGGAAGGCGCCGATGGCCTGCTCGCTCCGGCCGTCCCCGTAGACGTCCGCGGTGTCGAAGAACGTCACGCCGGCCTCCGCCGAGGCGCCGAGAATGGCCTGCGCTTCCGCCGCGTCCACGGTGCCCCAGTCCGCGCCGAGCTGCCAGGTCCCCAGCCCGATCACGGAGACATTCCTACCGGTCTTGCCCAAGAGTCGCTGTTCCATGGTCCGACTATAGGCCCGGCCACCGACAGTGGAACATGGCGGGGACCGGCCGCGGGCTTGCTAGCCTGAGCCTGTGAAATACGAGTCGCTGTGGATCGGGATGCTCATCGGTGCGGCCATCGGCTATGCGGTCGGGGTGGCCACCGCGGACAAGCCCTTCACCGGGCTGCTCATCGGCGTCGCCGTCGGGGCCCTGGTGGGCCTCGCCGCGCGCCGCGACCCGCGCAAGCGCCGCTAGGAGCACCGCCATGACGTTCACCGTGAACTGCTCGATTCTCCTCACCGAACTCCCGCTGCTGGAACGCCCGGCCGCGGCGCGGGCCGCCGGCTTCGACGCCGTCGAATTCTGGTGGCCGTTCGCCACGTCCGTGCCCGGCGACGCCGAGGTGACCCGGTTCGAGCGCGCCATCACCGACGCCGGGGTGCAGCTGACCGGACTGAACTTCAACGCCGGGGACATGCCCGGCGGGGACCGGGGCCTAGTCTCGTGGCCGGGCCGGGAGGCGGAATTCCGGGACAACGCCGACGTCGTCGCCGGTATCGGCGCGCGGCTCGGCTGCACGCTCTTCAACGCGTTGTACGGCAACCGGCAGGACGGCCACACACCCGAATCCCAGGACGAGCTGGCGGTCTCGAACCTCGCCGCGGCGGCCGCGGCGGTCGGCCGGATCGGCGGGACCGTGCTGCTCGAACCGGTCAGCAACGCCCCGCACTACCCGCTGCGCCGCGCGGCGGACGCGGTGGACGTGATCGGCCGGGTGCAGCGGGAGACCGGCACCGAAAACGTCCGGCTGCTGGCCGATTTCTACCACCTCGCCGTCAACGGCGACGACGTCGACGCCGTCATCGAGGCGCACGCGGCGGACTTCGGCCACGTCCAGATCGCCGACGCGCCGGGCCGCGGCGCCCCGGGAACCGGCGACCTGCCACTGGAACGGTGGATCGGCCGCAGCCGCGAACTCGGCTACGCCGGCCGGGTGGGACTGGAGTACATGGCCCCCGCCGAATCCGCCTTCGACTGGGCGCGACGGCAAGCGGACCGGCACGCTCGGTGAGGCTGTTCGGCCCCGCGGAATAGGGTCCCGGCGGCCGGCGTTGTGCACCACAGATCAGGCCCACCCGACCAAAGGAGCTCCCATGAGCCAGGCCCCCGTCAAGCTTCAGCCCGGAACCCCGGCCCCCGAATTCACCCTGCCCGACGCCGAGGGAAAGCCCGTCTCGCTGGCCGATTACCGCGGCAAGAACGTCATCGTGTACTTCTACCCGCAGGCGGCGACCCCCGGATGCACCACCGAGGCCTGCGACTTCCGCGACAACCTCGCCTCGCTGCAGGGCTCCGGCTACGAGGTCCTGGGCATCTCCCCCGACGCCCCGGACGCCCTGGCCCACTTCACCGGCGACTTCGCCCTGACCTTCCCGCTGCTCTCGGACGAGGACCACGCCGTGGCGCTGGCCTACGGCGCCTGGGGCGAGAAGCTGGTCCGCGGCGAGATCACCGAGGGAATCGTCCGTTCCACCGTGGTCCTGGACCCGGAGGGCAAGGTCACGCTGGCGCAGTACCAGGTCAAGGCCGACGGCCACGTCGCAGCGCTGAAGGCCGAGCTGGGGGTCTAGCGGGCGGGTGCGGTTCAGTTCGCGGGGTCCGGTGCGCAGCTCGCGGCCGGGTTGGGGTCTACGCGGCTGTTCCGGATATCCGCTGCGGTTCCGGACGGACGCACCCCGGGTCCGGCGGGCGCTCGTCCGGAACCATAGCGAAAACCAGGCGCGGCCTTCCGCCCCCGGCTTTCTCCACATAGCCGCATGCCTCCGTCGCTCCGGTGACGGAGGCGGCGCACTGTGGACGCATGACTCCTTCGTCCCTCATCCTCAGCAGCGATTCGGCCCGGCTCGGCCGGGATGTTCGGACTCTCTGCCGCCGCGCGAGTGCCGGTGAGCTCCGGCGGATCCGGCAGGGCGTCTATGTTCCGGCGTCCGTTTGGCATGCCCTGCCGTTCTGGGACCGGTATCCGCTGCTGATCTTCGCGGCGGCCAGCACGCTGCAGTCCCGGACCGTGTTCTGCCGTCAGTCGGCCGCGGCCCTGTGGGGGCTGCCGCTGCTGGGCCGCTCGGCACTGGTACATGCATGCACGTTCGACGACGGCGGCGGCCGTTCGCGGGCCGGCGTCAGGCGGCATTTCGTCGATCCGGACGGGCTGGAGGTCGAGGAGAGGGCCGGGCTGCTGGTGACTTCACGGCTCCGGACCGTCTTGGACCTGGCGGCATTCGAGAGCTTCGAACAGGCAGTCACGGTCGTCGACCACGTCCTCTCGCCGCGTCCGGAGCTCCCGCCACTGACGAAGGACGAACTCCTGGCGGGCGTTGGCTGTTCCTACTCGGCAGCGGCCGCTCGCAGGATCAGAGCGGCCGTGGACTTCGCGGATGCCGGGGCCGGGTCACCGGGAGAATCGGTCAGCCGCGCGCTGATGCACCGGTTGGGTTTCCAGGCCCCGGTCCTCCAAGCAGAAATCCGGGACGCCCGCGGATTGGCCGGCTAAACCGATTTCGAGTGGGAGCTGGAGCGCCTCTGCGGTGAGTTCGACGGCGCGGTGAAGTATCAACGGGCCGAGTTCCTGCAGGGCCGGACCCCCTCGGAGGTGGTGATCGCGGAGAAGCGGCGTGAGGACCGCATCCGCTCCACCGGCCGCCGGGTCATCCGCTGGACCTGGACAGAACTGGCGAGTCCGGAACGGTTTGCAGCCTTCCTCGACACAGAACGGGTTCCGCGCCGCAGGCTGAGATCGTGCGGCCCATGAGGCCCCGCCAACCTGGGGTCAGATCCGCTGCGGTTTCGGACAGCGGCGCCGATTCCGGACCGGCGCGCCCCGGACCCGGTACGCGCCGGTCCGGAACCGTAGCGGAAACCCGAAAACCCCGCGGCCACGGTCCCGGCACCCACCCAAGCTGCCTCGTGCCAGGCACCCGCCGGCTACGGCCGGGTGCCGGAGACGATGGTCGCGGTCGAGCGCAGGCGGATGGCGCCCTCGTGTTCGTAGCGGCCCAGCATCTGGAAGACGTCGGAGCGGATCAGGGACTGCGCTTCCGGGTCGGCCTGGGCGAGGCCGAGGCATACCGTGGTGGCGATCTCCGTCATGAACTGCCAGTAGCTTTCCGGTGACTCGTGGATCAGGTCGGCGCTGAGAGATCGCTCCGTCACGTCCACCAGCCCTGCATCCCGGAACAGGGCCGGCAGGAAGCCCGGGGCGGAGCAACGGAACACTCCCGGCATCCAGACCGGGGGCGGCATCAGGCCGGCATGCTGGGCGAGGGAGCCCAGGACCAGGGTCGCCCAGGGGTTCTGCGCTGCCCGGCCCCACACCGCCGCGCTGATCCGGGCACCGGGCCGGGCCGTCCGCACCATCCGGGCCAGGGCTGCCCGAAGGTCCGGGAAGTACAGGAACCCAAAGCGGCAGAGGACGGCGTCGAACGAGGCATCCGGAAATGGGAGGTCCACCGCGGCGCAGACCGTGAAACTGACATTTCCCAGCCGCGCAGCCGCGGCCTTCTCCTCCGCTACGTGCAGCATCCCGGCGGAAATATCCGTCAGCGCCACGGTGCCCCGCGGAACAAGGGAGGCGGCGGTCAGGCCGGGTTCACCCGTTCCGGCGGCCACGTCCAGCACCGCAAAGTCCGGGCCCAAACGGGCGTCGTCGA
Source organism: Arthrobacter sp. NPDC080086 (assembly GCF_040702285.1). Taxonomy (NCBI): domain Bacteria; kingdom Bacillati; phylum Actinomycetota; class Actinomycetes; order Micrococcales; family Micrococcaceae; genus Arthrobacter; species Arthrobacter sp. NPDC080086. The sequence goes on along the minus strand of NZ_JBFBKP010000035.1, from coordinate 18,034 downwards.
GGACGGCGTCGCCGAATGGACCCTGCCAGCCGAGCACCTCCGCGTCCCACTTCTTCCAACCGGCGGCGAAGGAGTCCCAGATGACCCGCTGCTGATCCCGGAGGTTCTCCGCGGAGACTGACATGGTGCTTTCCTCACAGTCCGGACCGCACCCTCCCCCGCAGACCAGTCTGCTCCCCGGGACCGTCGCACGCTAGGGTCCCTTTTCCCGCTGCCGAAACGGACGGGCGCACCCCGGGTCCGGGCCGCGCCGGTCCGGTATCGGCGCGGGATCCGCACCGGCCGGAGGACAGTAGGCTTAAAGGCATGGCTCCCGAAGACACCCCCGTAGCGCCCGAACGCCGATCCGTCACCGTCCGCCGCGCTCCGAAGTACGTCCCGTTCCTGATCGCGGGCGGCCTGCTGGGCATCGTCGTGGCCGCGGTGATCGCCTACGGGATCCCCACCAGCGACCAGAGCTACGACGCCAACGCCGTCTTCGGGTTCTTCCTGACCTTCTGCATCGCCGGCGGAGCGATTGTCGGCGCCATCGTCGCGCTGATCCTGGACCGGGTCAGCGTGCGCCGGTCCGAGCGCGCCGTCGTCGAATCCGTCCCCGATTCGGTGCCGGACACCGATGACGAAGACCGCGCCTAGGCAGGCAACGAAAGGGCCCCTCATCCCCCGAGGGGTCACATTCGATCCCCTCGGAGCGGCACCCCCACTCAACGTGAGATAATCGACCAGTGGCACGCGGCGACGGAAAACTTTCTCATGACCTTCTCTCTGGCGAAAAAGGCCCGCAGGACGCATGTGGCGTCTTCGGCGTCTGGGCTCCCGGCGAAGAGGTAGCAAAACTCACCTATTACGGGCTGTACGCGTTGCAGCACCGTGGCCAGGAGTCGGCTGGCATTGCGACCAGCGACGGCAAGCGGATCAACGTCTACAAGGACATGGGCCTCGTGTCCCAGGTCTTCGACGAGACCACGCTGAACACCCTGACCGGGCACCTCGCCGTCGGCCACTGCCGGTACTCCACCACCGGCGCGAGCCACTGGGCCAACGCCCAGCCCACCCTCGGTGCGACGGCCACCGGCACGGTGGCCCTGGCCCACAACGGCAACCTCACCAACACGGCCGAGCTCAAGGCCATGATCATGGACCGCAACGGCGGCCAGCTGACCGGTGAGATGAAGCAGGGCAACACCTCGGACACCGCCCTGGTCACCGCCCTGCTGGAGGGCGAGGAGGGCAAGTCCCTCGAAGAGACCGCCCTGGAACTGCTGCCTAAGATCAAGGGCGGCTTCTGCTTCGTCTTCATGGACGAGGGCACCCTCTACGCCGCCCGCGACACCTACGGCATCCGCCCGCTGGTCCTCGGCCGGCTGGAGCGCGGCTGGGTGGTCGCCTCCGAGCAGTCCGCCCTCGCCACGGTGGGTGCGAGCTTCATCCGCGAGATCGAGCCGGGCGAATTCATCGCCATCGACGAACAGGGCGTCCGCTCCCAGCGCTTCGCTGAGGCGACGCCGGCAGGTTGCGTCTTCGAATACGTCTACCTGGCCCGTCCCGACGCCGCGATTGCCGGCCGCTCGGTCTACGAATCCCGTGTGGAGATGGGCCGCCAGTTGGCCCGCGAGAACACCCAGGAAGCGGACATCGTCATCCCGGTGCCGGAATCCGGTACCCCCGCCGCCGTCGGCTACGCCGAGGAATCCGGCATCCCCTTCGCGCACGGCTTCGTCAAGAACGCCTACGTGGGCCGCACGTTCATCCAGCCGTCGCAGACCCTGCGCCAGCTCGGCATCCGGCTCAAGCTCAACGCCCTTGAGTCCGTGATCCGCGGCAAGCGCGTGGTGGTGGTGGACGACTCGATCGTCCGCGGCAACACCCAGCGCGCGATCGTCCGGATGCTCCGCGAGGCCGGCGCCGCCGCCGTGCACGTGAAGATCTCCTCCCCGCCGGTCAAGTGGCCCTGCTTCTACGGCATCGACTTCGCCTCCCGGGCCGAGCTGATCGCCAACGGCGCCACCATCGAGGAAATTTCCCAGGCCATCGGCGCGGACTCGCTGGCCTACATTTCCGAGGACGGCATGATCGGCGCCACCCGGCAGCCGCGCGAACGCCTCTGCACCGCCTGCTTCACCGGCAAGTACCCGATCGAGCTCCCCGGCGCGGAGAAGCTCGGCAAGAACCTGCTCGAGCGCACGGAAGCCAAGAGCCTGCCCGCCATGGCCGCCACCCCCGGGACCCCGGGCGCCACCTCCGGAGCCACGGCCGACGCCGACGCCGCCATCCCGGTCGGCGAGGACCCGGCGGAGAAGGCCGGCGCCACCGGCTGCGACCCGGGCCCGGATGCCGAATTCGAAGGACTGCTCACCGACGCCGACCGCGTCCCCGCCGACCAGCTTGATGCCGACAAGAAAGAGCCAGTATGACTTCCGCCTCCCCGGCCGCTGACACCAACGACGCCGGAACCCCCGGCATCACCTACGCCTCCGCCGGCGTCGACGTCGAAGCGGGCGACCGCGCCGTCGAACTCATGAAGGACGCCGTCAAGGCCACGCACAACTCCTCCGTGATCGGCGGGGTGGGCGGCTTCGCCGGCCTGTTCGATGTCTCCCGGCTGCTGACCTACCAGCGTCCCCTGCTGGCCACCTCCACCGACGGCGTCGGCACCAAGGTCGCCATCGCCCAGGCCATGGACATCCACGACACCATCGGCTTCGACCTGGTGGGCATGGTGGTGGACGACATCGTCGTGGTGGGCGCCGAACCGCTCTACATGACCGACTACATCGCCTGCGGCAAGGTGGTCCCCGAGCGCATCGCGGACATCGTCCGCGGCATCGCCGCCGCCTGCTCGGTGGCCGGCACCGCCCTGGTGGGTGGCGAAACCGCGGAGCACCCGGGCCTGCTGGGCGAGCACGAGTACGACGTCGCCGGTGCCGCGACCGGCGTGGTCGAGGCCGATTCCCTGCTGGGCCCGGACCGCGTCCGCTCCGGCGACGTGGTGATCGGCATGGCCTCCTCCGGCCTGCACTCCAACGGCTACTCCCTGGTCCGCCGCGTCATCAACCACGCCGGCTGGGCGCTGGACCGCGAGGTCTCCGAGTTCGAACGCACCCTGGGCGAGGAACTGCTGGAGCCCACCCGCGTCTACGCCGCGGACTGCCTGGACCTGGCCCGCACCTTCCCGGTCAACGGTCCCAAGGGTGTCCACGGCTTCAGCCACGTCACCGGCGGCGGCCTGGCCGCCAACCTGGCCCGCGTCCTCCCGCAGGGCCTGCTGGCCACCGTGGACCGCGCCACCTGGCAGCTGCCGGCCATCTTCAAGCTGGTCTCCGAGCTGGGCAACGTCCCGCTGGCCGACCTCGAACGGACCCTCAACGTGGGCGTCGGCATGGTCGCGATCGTCTCCCCCGAAGCCGCCGACGCCGCCGTGGCCCACCTGAACGCCCGCGGCCTGCCGTCCTGGGTCATGGGCACCGTCGGGGAGAACTCCGACTCAATCGACAAGTCCGGCCCGGATTACGTCCAGGGCGCCAAGGGCGTCGACGGCGGCGCCGTGCGGATGGTCAACGCGTACGCCGGCTAGTTACTGAACCACCGTCCGGGCGCTTCCCACCATCGTGGGGAGCGCCCGTGGTGTTTAAGCGTGGAGGCCGTGAGGTCCGCGTCCGGAGGGGCCTAGACCTCCAGCAGGCTGATCACGCCGCCCTGCGGGTCCATGATGGTCGCGATGGCGCCGGCGTCCTCGCCCTCTTCGGGTTCGACCAGGACGGTCGCGCCGGCGGCGCGGGCGGCTTCCACGGCCGCGGGGACGCTGTCGACGCCGAAGTACACCTGCCAGCCCGGGTCCAGGTGCTTCTCGGCGGCCGGGACGGTGGCGATCCCGGCCACCTCGACGCCGTCGACCATCAGGGTGGTGTAGGTGCCGCCGTCGTCCTGCGGGTACTCGGTGACCTCGTGGCCGAAGAGCGTCTGGAAGCACCCGACGGCGCGCTGCGGTTCGGGCGTGAGGAGCTCCACCCAGGACAGTGCCCCGGCCTCACCGGCGCGGGCGGCCCCGATGTGCGTGCCGGGCTGCCAGGCTCCGGTGGTGCCTCCGCTGGGAGGGGTGAAGAAGACCATGGTGCCGGTGTCACCCACCGCTTCCGGGCCGAAGTCCACCGCACCTCCGGTGTGCGGCACGTCCGCGGCGAGCCCGGCGGCGTCGTCCACGGCGAAGTACACGTTCCACTGGGCCGGGGTACCGGACTGGCCCTGCGCCGGGTTCTGCGGGGCAATCACGGACACCAGGTCTCCGCCGAGGAACGCCTTGGCATAGCTGCGGCCGTCCGGGGTGGGCAGGTCCTCGAAGCGCCAGCCGAACAGCGCGCCATAGAACTCCTTGGCCGCCGCGACGTCAGGGGTCTGGAGATCCGCCCAGCACACCTCGCCCGGGGCGTAGGCCTTATGAAACGCCATGCTGGCTCCTTTCAAACGGTCCCGGCAACGGGAATCGGTGAGGGCATGCGAAAGCCCGCCGGGCACACCCAGTAGGGATGCGCCCGGCGGGCTGAAAATCACGTCCGGCGCTCAAGGACCGCGCCGGAAAGGGAACGACTAGCCGATGCGACGGGTGTCAACCTCGTCGTCGTCTTCTTCCACATCGTCCGCGTACTTATCCACGTAAGCCGAATAATCCGGTTCAACCGGTTCATCCGCGAAGTGGCTCGAGGGACGACTTCCCGGGCCCGTCAGCTCGCGCTGCAGGGCGGAATAGTCAGTGTTCGGGGAGTAGTACTTGATGTCCCGAGCCTGCTTGGTAGCTTTTGCCTTTTGACGGCCGCGCCCCATGGCGTGACCCCCTTTTGTACTTGGACCGGAGGTGGTCACCTTGGCGATCGGTGAGGCCCCGGAATGATTGGTCAATTTGTCGTACACCTAGATTACATGCTTTCGGCAGGTACCGCTTGCCGGCGGAGGCTAAGGGCACTTCCCCGGCCTTCTCCGCCACGCACGCGCGAGGTTACCGGAACGTAACCTTCGTGGCATATTCGATAGAGTCTCCTGATGGGCCTCCCACCAGCGGGGCCCAGCCGGACCGTCAGGCTGGCCAGATGTACTGAAAAGGTGGGTTCCGAGTGAGCGAAAAGCCGGACAGCGACGCTACGGCCGGGGACGGCGACGCCCGTAACCCCGCGGTTCCGCCGGTGAACGCCGACGGCGGCGGGGCACCCCAGGCGCCCCGCGCCCCCTTCGGCACTGTCATTCCGCCCCGGCCCGCCGCCCCGCCGACGTCCTCATTCGCCAGGGTCCCTGCCGCAGCTTCCCCCTCCGGCGAACCGGACCCGCAGACCGCAACGAACCGCACCCGCCGCACCTCCCCCACGGGACAGGTGGGGCAGCTGCTCTCCGACCGGATGGGCCAGCTCCGCGCCTCGGGCGCCGTCGCCAAGGCCCGCGGCCTCGCGGCCCGGGCCACGGCAGCCGTGCGCCGCCCCGGCCGGACAAAGCTGATCGCCGGCGTCGCCGCCGTCGTCGTCCTGGCACTGCTCATCTGGTGGATCGCCGCGCTGGCGGGCGGCTCCCGGGACTCGGGTGCGCCCGCGCCCGCCGGCAGCTCCGCGTCCCCCACCGCCGAGCGGGGAGCGCTGCCGCTGGAGAACGTCAGCCCGCTGGACTACCGGCTGGGCGACTGCTTCAAGGACTTCGACGCCAACGCCGCCAAATCCACCGTGGTCGCGTGCGACACCGCGCATTCGGCGCAGCTGATCCAGGTCGAGTCCTACGCCGCCTCGGACGCCTACCCCGGCCGGGACGTGCTGAAGCAGAAAGCGCTGGACGCCTGCAAGGCCGCGCAGCTGACCGAGAAGTCCGGCAACTACGCCCTGAGCTACAAACTCGCGTACCCCAGCTCATCGAGCTGGGGTACGGGAGACCGGCGGGTGGACTGCTACGCCGCCTCGGACGCCGGGAACGTCATCATGGAGTCCCTGCTACCGTAGCGGTCCGGCCGGGTTGCTCCCACGACACTAGTCCTTGCGGCGGACCGAGAGCCCGCTGCCGGTGGAGGCGCCGCCGTCGGGCCGGGCCGAGACGTCCGGGCCGCCCATCGTGAGCTCCATCAGGTCCGGGGCGGTGTCCACCACCACAGTGTCGCCGTCGGCGATCTCCCCGGCGAGGATGGCCTTGGCCAGCCGGTCGCCGATCTCGCGCTGCACCAGCCGGCGCAGCGGGCGGGCGCCGTAGGCCGGATCGTAGCCGGTGACGGCCAGCCAGGCGCGGGCCCCCTCGGAGACCTCCAGGGTCAGGCGCCGGCCCTTGAGCCGTTCGCCCAGCTCCTTGACCTGCAGTTCCACGATGTGGGCGAGTTCCTCCACGGTCAGCGGGTCGAACAGCACCACCTCGTCAAGCCGGTTCAGGAACTCCGGCTTGAAGGAGGCGTGCACGGTGGCCATGACGGCGTCCCGCTTGGCGGCGGCGTCCAGGGTCGGATCCACCAGGAACTGGCTGCCAAGGTTGGACGTCAGCACCAGAATCACGTTGCGGAAGTCCACGGTGCGGCCCTGCCCATCGGTGAGACGGCCGTCGTCGAGCACCTGCAGGAGGATGTCGAAGACCTCCGGGTGGGCCTTCTCCACCTCGTCGAGCAGCAGCACGGAATACGGCCGGCGGCGGACGGCCTCGGTCAGCTGGCCGCCTTCCTCGTAGCCGACGTAGCCCGGAGGGGCACCCACCAGCCGGGCCACGGAGTGCTTCTCCGAGTACTCGGACATGTCAATCCGGACCATGGCGCGCTCGTCATCGAAGAGGAAGTCGGCCAGGGATTTGGCCAGCTCGGTCTTGCCGACCCCGGTGGGGCCCAGGAAGAGGAACGAGCCGGTGGGCCGATTGGGGTCGCTGATGCCGGCGCGGGCGCGGCGGACGGCGTCGGACACTGCGGTGACGGCCTTGGCCTGGCCGATCAGCCGCTCGCCCAGGACATGCTCCATCTCCAGCAGCTTCTGGCTCTCGCCCTGCAGCATGCGGCCGGCGGGGATGCCGGTCCAGGCGGAGATGACCTCGGCGATGTCGTCGGCGGTCACCTCATCGGCCACCATCTGCCCGGACTTGTCCGGCACGGCGGCCTCCGCCTCGGCGGCGGCCGTCAGTTCCCGTTCCAGCGCGGGAATCTCACCGTAGAGGATCCGGGAGGCGGCCTCCAGGTCACCCTCGCGCTGGGCCTTGTCCGCGGCGGACCGCAGCTCATCGAGCCGGGCGCGCAGGTCACCCACGCGGTTCAGGCCGGCCTTCTCCGACTCCCACCGCGCGTTCAGGCCGGCGAGCTCTTCCTTCTTGTCCGCCATGTCCGCCCGGAGGGCCTCCAGCCGTTCCACCGACGCCGGGTCGGTCTCACCGGTCAGGGCCAGTTCCTCCATGGTCAGCCGGTCCACCTGGCGCTGCAGCTGGTCGATTTCCTCCGGCGCGGAGTCGATCTCCATCCGGAGCCGGGAGGCGGCCTCGTCCACCAGGTCGATGGCCTTGTCCGGCAACTGGCGGCCGGAGATGTACCGGTTGGAGAGGGTCGCGGCGGCCACCAGGGCGGAGTCGGCGATGGAGACCTTGTGGTGGGCCTCGTAGCGTTCCTTGAGGCCGCGGAGGATGCCGATGGTGTCCTCGACGCTCGGCTCGCCGACAAAGACCTGCTGGAAGCGGCGCTCCAGGGCCGGGTCCTTCTCGATGTTCTCGCGGTATTCGTCCAGCGTGGTGGCACCGATCAGGCGCAGTTCGCCGCGGGCCAGCATGGGCTTGAGCATGTTGCCGGCGTCCATCGAGCTGTCACCGGAGGCGCCGGCGCCCACCACGGTGTGCAGTTCGTCGATGAAGGTGACGATCTGGCCCTCGGAGTTCTTGATCTCCTCCAGGACCGCCTTCAGCCGTTCCTCGAATTCGCCGCGGTACTTGGCCCCGGCCACCATGGAGGCCAGGTCCAGGGCGATCAGGGTCTTGCCGCGCAGGCTTTCGGGCACGTCGCCGGCGACGATGCGCTGGGCGAGGCCCTCGACGACGGCGGTCTTGCCGACGCCGGGCTCGCCGATGATCACGGGGTTGTTCTTGGTGCGGCGGCTGAGGACCTGGATGATGCGGCGGATCTCGGCGTCGCGGCCGATCACCGGGTCCAGCTTGCCGGAGCGGGCGACGGCGGTCAGGTCCGTGCCGAACTTCTCCAGGGCCTGGAAGGTGTTCTCCGGGTCCGCGTTGTCCACCTTGCGGTCGCCGCGGACCCCGGGCAGCGCGGCGAGCAGCGCCTCGTGGGAGGCGCCGGCCTCACGCAGCAGCCGGCCGACGTCGTCGTTGCCGGACGCGAGGCCCAGCAGCAGGTGCTCGGTGGAGACGAAGGTGTCGCCGAGGCGCTCGGCCTCATTCTGGGCGTTCTTGATCGCCTGCATGGCGGTGCGTGACAGCTGGGCCTGCTGCACCGAGCTGCCCGAGGTGGACGGGAGGGCCTTGATGGCGGAGCTCGCCTGGACGCTGACGGCATCCGGATCCGTGCCCGTGGCGCGCAGCAGCGCGACGGCGACGCCCTCGCGCTGGTCCATGAGCGCCTTGAGCAGGTGCGCCGGCTCCAGCTGCGGGTTGCCGGCCGTCGAGGCGTTCATGGCTGCAGCCGAAAGAGCCTCCTGGCTCTTGGTGGTGAATTTGGCGTCCAAAGAGAGCTCCTTCCGGGTGGGACTGATTGCTAAGTTGAGTGTACCCCGCTCAACTTTTTCCAGACCCTCTGTGGCTCCATGTTTGCCCACGGCGAAACCGCTGTCTAGGGGCGCAGGTTCCCCGCACCCCCGCCTACCGCGCGGGGGCGGCCCCGGCCGGGAAACCGCTGCTCGGCCCGGCGGTTTTCCCCGAGGTGTCTGCCCTGCCCGAAGTAGTGCCGGAAGGTATAGAACACCGGCGACCATGCCGCGACATCGACGCGGCCGGAATCGAGCACCAGGTCATGCCGGGCATGGACCCGGCGGACCCGGACTTGGACCGCGTGCAGGCCCTCATCCAGCGGCCAGGCGTTCTCCAGGCCCGCCTCGATGTGGACGGGGGCTTCGGAGATGCGCTGCGGTGCCATTGTCTCGCTTGGCATCGGCGTCCACCCTGCCAGGGACCACTTATCCGGTTCCGACCGGTACATCCCGGCCTTTTCCCGGGGGACCTCCGGCGAGCCCGTGGTCATGGCGATGCGCTCGATGCTGCCGGCCATGGCCTCGTCCGGGAGGTTCAGAACCACCTCGCCCGTCCGGATGAGGTTGGCGAACCCCTGGTGCAGCGAACTCAGGCCGAGGACGAAGTGGTCCCCCAGCGACCACGCCGATGACATGGGCGTGATGTTGGTGCTGCCGTCGGGATTCTCGGTGGTCAGGAGGGCCACCAGCGAGCCGAAGTAATGGGCGCCGGGCGTAATGGTGCTGAACATGGGTCAATCCTCACCGCTGGACAGTTCGCCGCCGGCCAAACCGTGCCCGTGATTAGATCGAAGGATGCCGTCACAGTGGGCCGAGGATCTCGCGTCGATTGCCCAGGCCATGGGAAACGCGTCGCGGGCAACCATGCTCGTGGCCCTGATGGACACCCGCGCCCGGACCGCGGCCGAGATGGCCGCGAGCGCCGGCATCAGCCGGGGCACGGCCACGGCGCACCTCAATCAGTTGGTGGACGCCGGCCTGCTCGAGGAGGTCCGGCAGGGGAGGCACCGCTACGTACGCCTCAAGAACTCCGCCGTCGCCGGGTCGATTGAGGCGCTGATCGCCCTGGCCCCGGCGAGCCGCCCGGCCGCCTCGGGTTACCGGGAGCACAAGAACGACGCCGAACTGCAGCACGGCCGGACCTGCTACGGCCATCTCGCGGGAGCCCTGGGGGTTGCGCTGGCCCTGGACTGGCGGCGCGCGGGGCTGGTCACTCCCACTGGATGGGATCTCACGGACGCCGGACACGCGTGGGCCCGCTCGTTGGGGATCGAACTCCCGGCACGCCCGTCCCGCCCGCTCGTCCGGCCCTGCCTCGACTGGACCGAGCGGCTCGACCACGCCGCCGGAATCCTGCCCGACCTCCTGGTGACGACGGCGCTGGAGCACGGGTGGCTGAGGCGGGGATCCCATCCGCGCTCGATCCGCCTGACGGCCGAGGGTGCGCAGGTCTTCGCCCGGGAGGGGCTGCTAACGACCCTCCCCGGCTTGTAGGCCGGGCGCTGAGGAGTGCCGGGGGCAACTTAACGTTGCTTAACGCTCAAGCGGCAAAATAGCGTAACTGACGTCACATCACGCCAACACCAGTGAAGGAGGCCCGTGATGCAGGACCGCACTCTCACAGCATCCGCGGATCGCCCTCTTTCGCCGGTATCCGCGGCGGCGGTGGCCAGGGCCGCCGGCGTGTCCGCCGCGTCGGTGTCCTACGTCTTGAACGGCAAGGCCGGGGTTTCCCCCGAAACCCGCCGCCACATCATCCACGTGGCCAACGAGCTGGGCTTCAGACCCCGTAAGTCCTCGCAGTCCACGGACCTGCAGCGCAGCCGGGTGGTGGGACTCATCCTTCCGAACATCATCAACCCGATGTTCCCGCGCTGGGCCCAGGGGGTCATCTCCTCCGCGGCCGACTCCGGCTATGAAGTCTTCGTGGCCACCACCCAGGACGACCCCGAGATCCTGGCCCAGGTTACGGCGACCCTCGCCAACCGCGCGGTGGACGGCGTCATCCTCGCCGCCTCACTCCGGGACGATGCCCGCGCCCTCCGAACCCTGAGGGCCGCACGCATCCCCTACGTCTGCCTGTCCCGGCGGGCCGACTTCCTCGACGCCGACTTCGTCGGCATCGACGACGACGCGGCCGCGACCGAGCTGATGCAGCACATGCTGGGCCACGGTTACACGGAAATCGCCACCGTGATCGGACCGCGCGTCTCGACGGCGTCGCTGGCCCGGGAGCAGGCGTTCGTCCGCACGGCGGCCGCCGCCGGCGTCGTCATCAGCGGGGACCGGAAAATCAGCACCCGCGTCAACAACGAAGGCGGCCGCCTGGCCGCCGAACGGCTCTTCGCCGGCGGCAACCCGCCGCGCGCCGTGGTCTGCGGCAGCGACGAACTCGCCATTGGCGTCATGGAGTATGCGATGGCACGCGGCCTGCGCATCCCGGAGGATGTGGCGGTGGCCGGCTGCGACGGGCTGCCGCACAGCCGCTCCGGACTGATCAACCTCACCAGCATCGTCCAGCCGCAGCAGGACATGGCGCAGGAGGCCTTCGCCATGCTGCTGCAGCGCATCGACGCCCCGTCCCGCAGCTACACCTCCCTGGTCTGCCCCCACCGGCTCCACGTCGGCCGCACCTGCGGCTGCCCACCGGCGGGTGTCTGACCTTCCTTCCCGTTCACCCCGCACCACCAGCCAGTATCCGGGCTGCCCTCCGGCTGCCCGGCGTCCCATCAACCTGACCCCAATTCAAGGACGAAGAACCATGTCAGTTGTTTCCGCACCAACGACGATGCGTACACCGCAACAAATCAACGGCGTCATCCTCCGCAGGGTCATGCCGCTGCTCATCGGCGCCTACATCATGGCGTTCCTGGACCGCACCAACATCGGCATGGCCAAGGACCGCCTCGAGATCGATCTCGGGATCTCCGCTACCGCGTACGGCATCGGAGCGGGCCTGTTCTTCCTGACCTACGCCCTCTCCGAGATTCCGTCCAACCTCATCATGCACAAGGTTGGCGCACGCTTCTGGATCATGCGGATCATGATCACCTGGGGCCTGATCTCCGCCGGAATGGCCTTCGTCCAAGGCGAATGGTCGTTCTACATCATGCGGATGCTGCTCGGCATCGCCGAGGCCGGGCTCTTCCCCGGCGTCATGTACTTCCTCACCCAGTGGTTCGTGGTCAAGGACCGCGCCAAGGCCAACGGCATGTTCCTGCTCGGCGTCTCGATCGCCAACATCGTGGGCGCCCCGCTCGGCGGCCTGCTCCTGACCATGGACGGCTTCGCCGGCCTGCACGGCTGGCAGTGGATGTTCCTGGTGGAGGGCCTTCCCGCCTGCGTCCTCGCCTACGTCGTCTGGAAGAAGCTGCCGGACCGGCCCAGCAAATCCACCTTCCTCACCGCCGAAGAAGCCGCCGACCTCGAGGCCCGGATCGCAGCCGAGGAGAAGGCCGGCGCGGAAGCCTCCGGCAACCACCGGCTCCTCGACGCCATGAAGGACAAGCAGATCCTGCTGGTCGTCGGCGTCTACTTCGCCCACCAGATCGCCGTCTACGCCCTGTCCTATTTCCTGCCGTCCATCATCGGCACCTACGGAAAGCTCAACCCGCTGCAGATCGGCCTGCTGACGTCCATTCCGTGGATCTTCTCCGCCGCCGGAGCCCTGCTGCTGCCCCGGTTCGCCACCGACGCCAAGCGTTCCCGGCTCCTGGTCACCGGAACCATGACCGGCATCATCGCCGGCTTTGCCCTCGGCGCCGTGGGCGGTCCGCTGCTGGGCATGATCGGCTTCTGCCTGGCCGCATTCAACTTCTTCGCCCTGCAGCCGATCCTCTTCACCTACCCGGCAACGCGCCTCAGCGGCTCCGCCCTGGCCGGCGGCATCGCCTTCGTCAACACCATCGGCCTGCTCGGCGGGTTCCTCGGCCCCTACGTCATGGGCTTCATGCAGGACGCCACCGGCTCCAAGCTCTCGGGCCTGTGGTTCATCGTGGCCGTGTGCATCGTCGGGGCACTGCTGTCCCTGCTGCTCAAGCGGGGCACCGAAACCCCGGACACCGTCCCCGCCGCCCACTAGCCGGCCTCCCACACTCCGTTCCGCCGGTACCGCCCCCAAGGGCCGGCGGAACGGTCCCACTCCCCACCGCAAGGAAAAAGTCATGGATTTCACCGCCAAACGCGTTTTGGTCACCGCCGGTGCCAACGGCATCGGCCTGGCCATCGCCACCAAGTTCAAGGACCTCGGAGCCAGCGTCTTCGTCACCGACATTGACCCCGACGCCGTCGAGAAAGCGCAGGTCAACGGGCTCTCGGCCGCCGTCAGCGACGTCTCCGACGAAGCGCAGGTCCGCGAACTCATGGACACGGTGGCCGCGGAACTCGGCGGCCTGGACGTGCTGGTCAACAACGCCGGGATCGCCGGGCCCACCGGCCCGCTGGAGACCCTCGACGCCGGCGCCTGGAAGGCCACCTTCGACGTCAACATCCACGGCCAGTTCTACTGCATCAAGCACGCGCTTCCGCTGCTCCGGCAGGGCACCGACGCCTCGATCGTGAACCTCTCCTCCGCCGCCGGCCGGCTCGGCATGGCCGGCCGCAGCGCGTATTCGGCGTCCAAGTGGGCCGTCGTAGGGCTGACCAAGACCCTCGCGATCGAGCTGGGCCCGGACCGGATCCGGGTCAACGCCATCTGCCCGGGCGCCGTCAACGGCCCCCGGATCGACGCCGTCATCGCCGCCAAGGCGCAGATGCTCGACCTGCCCGAGGAACAGGTCTCCGAGCTGTACCACAACCAGTCCTCGCTGGGACGGCTGATCGAGGCCGAGGACATCGCCAACATGGCCGCCTTCGCCGCGAGCAACCTGGCCCGCAACGTCAACGGCCAGGCCCTCGCGGTCGACGGCAACACCGAGAAGCTGTACTGAGTCCCGAAGGAGCGATTCCCATGGCTGCTGCACGCAAAGTCATCATCACCAGCGCCGTCACCGGCGCCATCCACACCCCCTCCATGTCCCCGCACCTGCCGGTCACCCCGGACGAGATCGCCGACGCCGCGATCGGCGCCGCGGCGGCCGGCGCCGCGATCGTGCACATGCACGCCCGCGACCCGAAGGACGGCCGGCCCTCCCAGGACCCGGAGCACTTCGCGCCAATCCTGGACAAGCTCAAGCGCAACACCGACGCCGTCATCAACATCACCACCGGCGGCTCGCCCCACATGAGCGTGGAGGAGCGGATGCAGCCGGCCGCGCTGTTTAAGCCGGAACTCGCCTCGCTGAACATGGGGTCGATGAACTTCGGCCTCTACCCGATGCTGGACCGTTTCACCGAGTTCGGCCACGAGTGGGAACGGGAGGGTCTTGAGAAGAGCCGCGACCTGGTCTTCAAGAACACCTTCCAGGACATCGAGACCATCCTCGGCATCGGCAACGACAACGGCACCCGGTTCGAATTCGAGTGCTACGACATCTCGCACCTGAACAACCTGGCCCACTTCCACGCCCGCGGGCTGGCCCGCGGACCGCTGTTCGTGCAGTCCGTCTTCGGCCTGCTCGGCGGCATCGGGGCTCACCCCGAGGACCTGATGCACATGCGCCGCACTGCGGACCGACTCCTGGGCGAGGACTACCAGTGGTCCATCCTGGGCGCCGGCAAGAACCAGATGCCGCTTGCCACGATCGGCGCGGCCATGGGATCCCACGTCCGCGTCGGCCTGGAGGACTCGCTGTGGATCGGCCCCGGCCAGCTCGCCGCCTCCAACGCCGAGCAGGTCACCCGGATCCGCACGATCCTGGAGGCGCTCAACTTCGAGGTGGCGACCCCGGACGAAGCCCGTGAGATGCTGCAGCTCAAGGGCCGTGACCAGGTCGGATTCTAGGGCCGTGGCCATCCTCGTCGCCCCGGACAGCTTCAAGGGCACCTTCGACGCCGGCGAGGTCGCCGCCCACATCGCCGCCGGAATCCGTTCAGCGGGAGGAACCGCCGTAGAGCTGCCGGTGGCCGACGGCGGCGAGGGAACCTTCGAGGTGCTGGCCCGCGGCCTGGACGCCCGGCCGGTCCGGGTCCGCACCGTGGGTCCCTGGGGCGACGACGTCGAGACGGTCTTTGCGCTGGCCTCCGACGGCACCGCCGTCGTCGAACTCGCGTTCGCCAGCGGATTGAACCTGCCCACCGCCGGCGACCGGGATCCCGTCCGGGCCAGCACGTACGGGACCGGGGTGATGATGGCCGAGGCCGTCCGGCACGGGGCGCGGCGCCTGCTGGTGGCCGCCGGGGGCTCCGCCACCACCGACGGCGGCGCCGGGGCCATCGCGGCGATCGAGGACCGCGGCGGCCTCAACGGCGCCGAGGTGGTGGTCCTCAGCGACGTGACCACCCGTTTCGGCGACGCGGCCCGGGTTTTCGGGCCCCAGAAGGGAGCCGGACCGGCCGACGTGGAGACGTTGACTCTGCGGCTCGAGGCCCTGGCGGACCGGTTCTCCCGGGACCTGGGCCGCGACCCGCGGGCCGTGGACCGCACGGGCGCCGCCGGGGGATTCTCTGGCGGAATGTGGGCGCGGTACGGGGCCCGGCTGGTCTCCGGCGCGGACCATGTCCTTGACCTGCTCGGCTTCGACGCCCTGGCCGCCGCCAGCGAGGCGGTGGTGGTCGGCGAGGGCCGGCTGGACTCCCAGACCGGGCAGGGCAAGATCATCGCCGCCATCCTGGCCCGGAGCGGCGCCACCCCGGTCCACGCCGTCGTCGGCTCCCTCCACGAGGACCTGGGTGCCTACGCGGAGAACTTCGCCGGGATCACGGTCGCCAGCACCGGCAAGGACCTCGTGGCGGCCGGGGCGTCACTGGTCAGGGCCGGTTCGGCGGGCGCCCCGCAGACTGGCGTATCCCCGTCCACCCCCGCATAGCAAACGATCCG
Organism: Arthrobacter sp. NPDC080086; assembly: GCF_040702285.1. Taxonomy (NCBI): domain Bacteria; kingdom Bacillati; phylum Actinomycetota; class Actinomycetes; order Micrococcales; family Micrococcaceae; genus Arthrobacter; species Arthrobacter sp. NPDC080086. The sequence continues at coordinate 2,443 of NZ_JBFBKP010000035.1, read as the reverse complement.
GCTGTCGGTTCCCCCAAGGAACCGACGACCGGATCGGATAAGTGCTACACACAGAGTGTGTCACACATATGACAAAGTTGTCACATGCTGCTCTGCGGGTCCGTCTGGCGTGTCGGTACGCTGGGGTCATGAAAGAGACTTCCGCCGCAGAGCACGGCGATCGCAACAGTTCCCCCGGCCGCCTGTTTCTGGACAAGGAGCACCCCGCCGCGTGGCGGGCCCTCAACGGCCTGGGCCTGAAGGCCAAGGAGGCCGCGACCGAGGCCGGCCTGGACCAGGCGCTGATCGAACTGTTGAACGTGCGGATCTCGCAGATCAACGGCTGTGCGTTCTGCCTGGACCTGCACGTCCACGACGCCGTCAAGAACGGTGAAACCGCTCAGCGCCTGGCGGTCCTGCCGGCCTGGCGGGACACGGATCTGTTCAGCGCCAAGGAGCGGGCCGCCCTGACCCTCGCCGAGGCGATCACCGACATTTCGGACCAGGCGGCCCGGGAACACGAGGGCTGGGCGGCCCGGCAGCAGCTGAGCGAGGCGGAGTTCTCCGCGATCAGCTGGCTGGCAATCGCCATGAACGCCTTCAACCGGGTCTCGATCGTCAGCCAGCACCCGGTCCGCGCCCGCTAGGGAATCAGCCGGTCCGCCCGGAACCTGTCGAACAGATCCGTGAACGAGTCGAGGGTGCGGCGGTACCCGGTGAACCCGGCCACCCGGCTCTTACTCATATCCGCCAGCACCTCGATATTGCGGCCGAGGTCGCCGTCGGTGTGCCACCAGGACGAGACCCGGCCCAGGTCCGGCTCCGCAAGGACGTTCCGGGCCGCGAGGTCCGCCCAGGTCTGCTCCATGCCCTGCATCTGGATTTCCAGCGGCCGGGGTGCGCCCTCGAAGCCGACGGGTTCGACGCCGAAGTAGGCGGCCAGCCGCGGCCACATCCAGCGCCAGCGGAAGACGTCGCCGTTGACCACGTTGTACGCCTGGTTCGCCGCGCCGTCGTCGGTCGCCGCCCAGACCATGTGCTCGGCCAGCAGGCCGCTGTCCGTCATGTCCGTCAGGCTGTTCCACTGCGTTTCGGAGCCCGGGAAGATGAACGGCCTGCCGAGTTCCTTGCAGAGCGAGGCCTGCACGGCGAGGGTGAGGCCCATGTTCATCGCGTTGCCCACGGCGTGGCCGATCACGGTGTGGGCCCGGTGCACGGACCAGGTGAAGCCCTGCCGCTCCGCGGCGGTCCAGAGCTCGTCCTCCTGGTTGTAGTAGAAGTTGGCGACAGGCAGCCGGGGCTCCTCCTCGTGGAACGGCGTGTCCGGCATCTCGCCCTCGCCGTAGGCCTCGAACGGGCCGAGGTAGTGCTTCAGGCCGGTCATGAGGGCAACGTGGCGGACGGGACTGTGGGAGACGGCGCCCAGCAGGTTCCCCAGCAGCGCGGTGTTGACTCGGATGTTGTCCTGTTCCGTGTCCTGCCTGGACCAGGCGGTGAAGAACACGTGGGTGGGCCGCTCGCCGCCCATGGCCGCGGCAAGGCTTTCCGGGGAGCCGAGGTCCGCCGCGATGGAGCGGGCACCGGGGAGGACGGCACCGCTGCGGGTCAGGGCCAGGACGTCCCAGCCGGTGCCGGCGAGGAGGTCGACCAGGGCCGATCCGGCGATCCCGCTGGCGCCGACCACCAGCGCGGTCTGTCCTTGGCCTGTTTCAGAGTGCTGCACGGTATTCCTCCTGGTTGCGGGTGGGGCTCCCTCCACCCTAGGCCGGATAGATCGAGACCGCCGCCGCCTTGACCACGAAGTAGGCCCGCACCCCCGGCGCCAGGGACAGGTCCGCCGACGCGGCGGGGGTGATGTCCGCGGCGAGGTCGCCCGCCCTGACCCTGATCTGGTCACCGTGCGGCTCCAGGTCCGTGACGGTGACGGCGAAGGCGTTGCGCGGGCTGCCGTGCGGCTGGTCCGGGAAGACGGAGACGGCCGACGGCGGGAACGCCGCCACGCCTGCCTGGCCCGGGATCGGGGTGTCCTCGTGCCGGCCAGCAAGCTCTGTCACCGGGGAACCCTGGGCACCCGGGCCTCCCGGCCCTCCGCCGGCCGGGTCCGGCAGCAGTCCGGCGGCCGTCACGGTGCCGGGGATGAGGTTGAGCCCGGCCAGTCCGGCGGCGAACCTGCTCCGTGGCCGCGTGAGCACCTCGCGGGTGGGCCCCTGCTCCACGATCCGGCCTGCCTCGAGCACCACGACCGTGTCCGCGAGCATGTAGGCGTCCAGGACGTCGTGGGTGACGATGATGGCGCGGCGGCCGGTCAGGACCCGTTTCAGCAGGCGCCGCAGCAGGGGCGCGGCGTGGACATCCAGGGCGGCCATCGGCTCGTCCAGCAGCAGCAGGCCCGGGTCGGCCGCGAGCGCGCGCGCCACCGCCACCCGCTGGGCCTGGCCGCCGGAGAGTTCGCCGGGCCGGCGGC